>JAITNB010000069.1 GCA_031290695.1 Coriobacteriales bacterium
AGTGAGGAGAAGTGCATGGATGCAAGCATCAGCAGGATCATCAATAAAGCGTTTGACGGCACGTTGTTGTCCAACCAGGAGATAGCGGCGCTCTTCAAGGCAGAGGATCTGAGCGAAGAGGCTTTTGCCATTCAACGGGCAGGCCGCCTGTTCTCGGCAGAACTGCTCGGCGGCAAAGCAGAGGTACACGGCCAGGTTGGCATCAATGTCGCTCCGTGCCCTATGGATTGCGAGTTCTGCTCTTTCGCAGCCAGCAACAACGTGTTTGACACGTCTGTTGACCTGGGCATCGAAGAGGTTGTCGAGGGTGTGCTCTCAATGGAGGCAAAGGGTGCCAACGCGATTTATGTCATGGAAACAGCCAACTATCCCTTTGAACAGTTCATCACTATTGGCAAGGCCGTCAAGGCTGCTCTGCAAACCAACATCCCCCTTATCGCCAATGTTGGTGACTTCGACGAGGACGGCGCAAAGGCCCTGCGCGCGGTTGGCTACACCGGTGTTTACCATGCCATCCGCATGGGCGAGGGCGAGCACACGAGAATACCTGTCAAGCGCCGCCTCAAGACCATTGAAGCAGCCCATTTCGCTGGGCTCACGGTGGGAACCTGTGTCGAGCCCGTAGGCCCCGAGCACAGCATCGAAGAACTTGTGGAGAAGACCGTGCTCACCCGTGAGATTGGTGCCGTCTTCTCAGGTGCCATGCGTAGGACCCTCATCCCTTCCTCGCCGCTCGCGCGCCACGGACAGCTCAGCTACCTCCGAATGGCCACCATTGTCGCCGCCGTCTCGCTTGCCACCGGCACCGTTGTCCCTGGCAACTGCACGCATGAGCCCAACCAACTGGCCTGTTACACAGGTGCCAACCTCGTTTGGGCAGAAGTAGGCTCCAACCCACGCGACACCAATGCCGAGACTGTGCGTGGCTGGACAGTTGACCGCTGCCGCGACCTCCTCAAAGAATGCGGCTGGGACGTACTCGACGGCCCCTCGCTGATGTTCGCGGGCCACTAGCACATCGTACTTCCTAGCTATTTGGAATGAAGGATAAAGGGCTGTAGTTCTCTTTGGATGTACTTGGGCATCGCCGCAAACTTGATGCGTAAAGGCTCGTAGTAATGAGGGTTTGGCACAACTTTGGCTTTGCCATTGCGAATGGCCTCGTCAAACTCCAAGACTGTCTTATCAACATACGCATCGTCGATAACCGTTCCGTCCTCTAACGTCAGATAGATGCTATTCTCCATGTCTGAGCCCTTGTATCCACTTTATCGTGCTCTTTCTTGCTTTCATTGCATGTATCACAATTATCTTGTCCTCGACCATTTCAACGGTAATCAACTCAAGTTGGTTCAAAGCACTGTTGAATCCCAGGTAGAGATATTTGTTCTCTTCGCCTTCGATAATGATTCTCTCAATTGAGTGCGTAAGTACATGAAGGATATCTTCGTCGGAAATCCCATGCTTACGCGCAGAGTCAAGAATAATCACGTTGTCCATTGCGACATCATAACATAATCTGTTACTGTTCACAGGGTTCATCATGGTCGACCTGAGGTGCTCACTATCGCTGCGAACTCATGGAACAGAAGGGGGAACACCATGTCACCAGCCACCCCATCCACGCCTACCACGCCTACCACCATCCTCACCCGCCAGATCAAGGACTACGCGCTCGAGATTGGCTACAGCAAGGTGGGCATCACCACGGCCGACGACTTCACGCAGTTCGCAGACATCCTCACGGCGCGCGGTGATGCCTACGACTTCTGGACGCACGGCCCCCTCAAGCCGCTTGAGAACGCGCGCATACGTGAGGCCCAGCCCTTCGCGCGCTCTATCATCGTCCTCATCTACGACTTCGCCCGCACCAGCTTCCCGCCCGAGCTCTGCGCCCTCATGGGCCGCGTCTACCAGTCGCGCAGCTACTTCTCGCCATCCACCAACATCAACGGTGCCCGCCTTGAACTCATGAAACAGTTCCTTGCCGATAAAAACGTGCGCTCCGACAACAACCTCTGGATCCCCCAACGCTGGGCAGCGGCCCGGGCAGGCGTCACCACTTTTGGCAAGAACTGCTGTGCATATGCGGGTGACGACATAGGCTCATTCATCGTTATCAACACCCTCATCATCGATGCCGAGCTTGACTACGACACTCCCACCTATGAGTCCCTGTGCCCCGCCAACTGCCACCGCTGCATCGATGCCTGTCCCACCAAGGCGCTCTATGCCCCCTACACCATCGACCCCCGCCGTTGCGTAGGCTTCCTCAACTGGATGACCGTCTCCGCCCGCGGCTTTGGCACCACCGAGAAGATCCCCCTCGACCTGCGCCCCCTCATGGCCCAGCGCATCCACGGCTGCGATGCCTGTCAGGAGGCTTGCCCGCGCAACCATAAAAAGCTCACCGCCCCGCTTCCCCCCGACCCCTTCCTTGAGGAGGTCAAGGTCAGCCTCACGCTTGAGAACCTCCTCCATATGCCCGCCGGCTTCTACGAGGCACGCGTACGTCCCATCATGTACAACTACATCCGCGACCACCGCATCTTCCAACGCAACGCCGCAGTAGCCATAGGCAACACCCACGATCCCCGCTACCTGCCGCATCTGGCCCAGGAACTCGACAACAGCAGCGAAATGGTCCGCGCCCACGTAGCCTGGGCACTCGGGCAGCTCCAAAGCGGAGAGGCCCGCGCACTTCTCCAAAAGCGCTTAGCGACGGAGAAGGACGAGTGGG
>JAITNB010000142.1 GCA_031290695.1 Coriobacteriales bacterium
CGGTTTGATTTGCGCGGGTGGCGCGCTTTGTTCTATAATGCTCCTTCGCGTCTTATCCACAAGACAAGATCCGTACTATTGAGAAGAAGGATTCACGTACATGGACATCATCCGCGCCCTTGAGCAGCAACAGATAAAGACCGACATCCCCGAGTTCTTCGTGGGCGACAACGTCAAGGTCCACTACCGTATCACGGAGGGCAACCGTGAGCGTATCCAGGTCTTTCAGGGCGATGTGATACGCAGGCATGGGGCATCCAACCGTGAGACCTTCACGGTGCGCAAGATCTCGTTCTCCATTGGCGTTGAGCGTACCTTCCCGGTACATTCGCCTAAGATAGACCATATCGAGGTCGTGCGCCACGGCGCGGTACGGCGTGCGAAGCTCTACTATTTGCGCAAGAAGATCGGCAAGGCTGCCCGTATCCGCGAAAAGGGCTTTTAATAAAGGACCCGTCCCCAGAGGAGTGGCGCCGTACCCAGGGTTTGTATGCCGAACAGGCGGTTGCGGGGCCACAGGCTGTCGTGGTGGGTATCGACGAGGTAGGCCGCGGGTCGGTCGCAGGGCCGTTGACCGTTGCGGCGGTTGCCCTTCCCCTTGAGCCGATGATACCCGGTCTTGACGATTCCAAGAAGCTTACTGCTAAACGCCGTGAAGCGCTCGCGCAAGCGATACGCTCTGCGGCGTTGGCGTATTCAGTCGCGCACGTGGCGCCTAGCCGTATTGACCGTATAGGGATGGCCCGGGCGCTTCGCGAGGCGATGACAGCGGCACTTGAGGGTACCGGTGTCGAGCCCGACCTCGTACTTATAGACGGCAACCCCGTCAACATCCACGCGAAGGAGCGCTGCATTGTCAAAGGCGACGCGACGGTTGCTTGCATCGCGGCGGCATCGATTGTGGCAAAGGTCACACGCGATGCCCTGATGGTCGAGGCTAGCGACCATTATCCCGGCTATGGGCTTGCACGCAACAAGGGCTACGCGTCCAGCGAGCATATCGCAGCCATACAACAGCACGGGCTTACCAGCTTCCATCGTGCCACATTCTGCCACAACTTCCTCCAGGCGCCGCTGTTTTAAGAAGCACCATCGCCTTGCTCTGCCCAAAGCTTGCTGGGCGCGCACCGAGCACTTATCGAGGCCGCTTCGAGGAACGCCGCCGCGCTGCTCTGCCCAAAGGGTGGGTCAACTCCCCAGACGTGTCGTTCACACCGATAAACCAACCGTTCGCAGATTGAGGCAAAAATCGCTTTTATCCCATCTAAACGCACGCTTTAGAAAAACAGTGGGCAAGGGCTGCTGATTCGGGAATTCCAAACCGCCGGTTTAGACGCGCTTTGGCTCTGGTTCGAGAACATTTTAGCTCCGGGCAAGCTCCATGCCCCATGATTGCACCTCCCTCAAGAAAAGGAGAGTGCATATGGGAGATCAGGACAGCACGGTCAAGCAGGAGGCCAGGATAAAGAAGGACGGCACCGCGCGCAAACGCCTTGGCGCGCAAGGGGAGCAGTTTGCAGTCGACTACCTTGGGCGGCAGGGGATAACCGTGCTTGACCGCAACTGGCGGTGTCGCAGTGGCGAGGCAGACATCGTTGCGCGTGAGGACGACGCGGTCGCCTTTATCGAGGTCAAGACCCGCGCCTCGCTCTCGGCAGGGCTGCCCGAGGAGGCGGTCACGCGCGAGAAGCGCAGAAAATACGAGGGCATCGCCGTCTACTACCTTGCCAGCCATGCACTGCCTTCCCTGCGGGTGCGCTTCGATGTGATCTCGGTCATCGTCGTCGAGGAGGGCCGGGCGTTCCTACGCCACCATCGCGATGCCTATTGTGCGGGGGAGTAGCGACGATGGCCCGCAGAGAGCGCCTTGGGTTCATCCAGACGGCCACGATCGTTGGGATACGCGCCCTTCCCGTGACCGTAGAGGTGAGCGTCTGCTCGGGGCTGCCGGGAATCTCGATCGTGGGCATGCCCGACATAGCGGTGCAGGAGGCGCGCCTGCGGGTACGGCTGGCGTTGCGCGCTGCGGGCTTTGAGGTGCCGTCTGCGCATATCGTCGTCAACCTTGCCCCAAGCGCGCTCAAGAAGATCGGCTCCGGCTTTGACCTCCCCATAGCCCTGGGGCTGCTCGTCGCAACAGGGCAGGTGTCCCCGGCGGCCGTCGAGGGCCTGCTTTGCGTTGGGGAGCTCTCGCTTGACGCGACCGTCAAGCCGGTCAAAGGCCTTCTCGCCTACGAGCAGGCGGCACGCGAACTTGGTATCGGCCTCCTTACGGCACCGGTTGAGCAGGGGTTCCCGGGCAGCGGGCAGCTGCGGCATGTCTGCCTGAGGAGCATCGGCGACCTTACGGAGGGGGAGTTCTCCCAGCCGTTGATGGCAGATACCGCACCAGCGCCCTCGTCAATGGACTATGCCGAGGTCGCGGGCAACGACACCGCAAAACGCGCCTTGCAGATAGCCGCGGCTGGCTCACACGGGATACTGATGATAGGCCCTCCCGGCTCGGGCAAGAGCATGTTGGCGAGCAGGCTTCCAACCATCCTGCCGCCCCTGAATGAGGACGAGTGCATCGAGAGCGCCCTGGTGCATTCGGTCGCGGGGCTTCCCTACCGGGAGATACTGCACGGCGGCCGCCCGTTTAGGGCGCCGCATCACAGCGCGTCACGGGCGGGGCTCCTGGGCGGCGGCTCGCCACCAGCACCGGGCGAGGTCTCCCTTGCCCATAACGGCGTGCTTTTCCTCGATGAGATGCCCGAGTTTGGGACCTCGGTCCTGCAGCTGCTCAGGCAACCGGTCGAACAGGGCACGGTCTCCCTCGCACGCGCCGGTGGCACGGCGACCTTTCCCGCGCGCTTTGTGTTGGTGGGCGCAGCAAACCCCTGCCCCTGCGGGTATTACGGCGATGCGCTCAAGCACTGCACCTGCCCCCAGCCGGTCGTGAGCCGCTATCAGGGCAGGATAGGCGGCCCGCTGATGGACCGCTTCGACCTCGTCGTCGACATCTGGCGCAGCGACCCCTCGCATGTCCTCGCAACCGGTACCGGGTCAAGCTCGGCCCATTTGCGTGACGGTGTCCTGAACGCACGCGCCTACCGGGATTGGAGGACGCGCAAGGATTGGCAGGAAGGGCAACGGGCAGGTGTGCAAACGGCCGCCAACGGCACCGGTGGGCAAGGAACGGAGCAGGAGGGCCCCTTCCTGGGGGCAGGGGCCCGGCTTCTGGCCGAGTGCCGGCTTGAGTACGGGGAGCGGGCGTATCTGGAGGACCTGGCGCGTATGCTCAACCTCAGTGGGCGCGGGATCATGCGGGCGCTCTCTGTCGCCCGCACTATCGCCGACATGGAGGAGAAGCGCGCGGTGGGACGCGAGCATATCCTCGAGGCGGTCTCCTTTCGAGAGAAGGGCGGTGATAACGGATGAAGGGTGAGGCCGTCATGCTTGGTGAGCGCTTTGAGGTTAGGAGGGACGACCCCTCCTACCCAGGGTTCCTACGCGCTATAGACGACCCTCCGCCGTGCCTGTATGCTATCGGCGACCTTGCGGCGCTCAAGCGGCCTGCCTTGGCAATCGTCGGTGCGCGTAAGGCAACCCCCTATGGCCTGTCCTGTGCGCACCGCTTCGCAAAACGTGCCGCGCTGGGCGAGGTGGCGGTAGTGTCGGGCGGGGCTATCGGCTGCGACCAGGCCGCACATCGAGGGGCACTTGAAGGCGGCGGCTGCACCATCGTCGTCCTTGGCTGTGGTGCCGATGTCCTGTATCCGGCTAAGGCACGGCCGCTCTTTAACGAAGTGCTCGAAAGGGGAGGGGTGCTCGTCTCAGAGGCACCCTGGGGTGCCCCGCCGTCGCGTTGGGGCTTTGTAAGGCGCAACCGCATCATCGCTGCGCTGGCCCATGCGACGCTCATCGTTGAGGCAGGCCTGCCCAGCGGCACCTTCTCTACGGCCGACGCCACGCTTGCGCAGGGCAAGGATGTCCTGGCGGTGCCAGGCTCGATATTCTCAAAGGAGTCCCGCGGCTCGAACCGGCTCATTGCACAGGGCGCTGTGCCGATAGTCGACGACCTGTCGTTTGAGGACGCGCTTAACGCCACTTTTGGCTGCTTTAGATACGCGTTGCCCGCACAAGGACCCGGCACAACCGGTGTGGGCGGCGGGGAGGGTGAAGGGTGGGACCAACGGGCCTTGAGCGCACTTACCGCCTCGCCCATGCGCCCCGATGAGCTCGTGGGGGTTTGCGGGGGTGACGTCATCGCCGTTATCCGCAACCTCTCGCAGCTCGAGATGGCCGGCCGTATCGAACGTCTGCGTGACGGCCGCTACACAACCCGCCAACGATGACGGCTGTATCGGCTATCATTAGGCAATCCACACAACTATGGGCAACAGGGGGCAACAACAGTTATGGGCAACGAGAGCGTCGCGGTTATAGGGGCAGGCCTGGCCGGCAGTGAGGCTGCTTGGCAGTTGGCAGCGCGCGGTATCGACGTAAGGCTCTTTGAGATGCGCCCCGGGCAGAGCACCCCGGCACACACGACGGGCCACTGTGCCGAGCTGGTATGCTCGAACTCCTTCAAGGGCCTCGATGCCGCCACTGCCGCAGGTGCGCTCAAGCATGAGCTGGCACTGATGGGCTCCCGGGTGCTCAAGAGCGCGTTTGAGGCCCGTGTCCCCGCGGGCGGGGCGCTTGCGGTCGACCGCGAGCTGTTTACCCAGCACGTGACGCAGGAGCTGGCGGCCACCGGGCGCATCGAGCTTATCCGCAGGGAGGTCACTTCCCTTGACGCGAAGGAGCTTGCCAACTCCTCTCATATCATCGTCGCCACTGGCCCCCTGACCTCTGCCTCCCTTTCCCACTACCTCATGACGCTACTGGGCAGCGAGGCCCTCGCCTTCTTTGACGCCGCCGCCCCCATCGTCACTGCCAGCTCGCTCGACCGCTCGAAGCTCTTTGCCCAATCGCGCTATGACAAGAACGGCGCCGACTACCTCAATGCCCCACTTGACAAAGAGGAATACGAGCGGTTGGTACAGGCACTCATTACGGCACAACGGGTCATCCTCAAAGACTTCGAGCGCCGGGAGCTCTTTCAGGCCTGCCAGCCGGTCGAGGAGGTCGCCCGTACGGGCGCTGACGCACTACGGTTTGGCGCCCTTAAGCCTGTGGGCCTCACTAACCCTGCTACCGGCCAGCGCCCCTGGGCGGTCGTGCAGCTGCGCCCCGAGAACGCTGTCGGCACCGCCTATAACCTGGTAGGGTTCCAGACCAACCTCACGTTCCCCGAGCAACGCCGGGTATTCAGCATGATCCCCGGTTTGGAGAAGGCCGAGTTCGCCCGGCTCGGCGTCATGCACCGCAACACGTTCATCGACGCCCCGCGCATGCTCGATGCGGCTTTTGCACTGCCTGGCAGCCCACGTGTGCGGTTCGCCGGCCAGCTCACGGGAACCGAGGGCTATACCGAGGCGATAGGCTCCGGGCTCCTTGCGGCACTCAACACCTATGCGCAGGTCACTGGTACCGCCCCTGTGGTGTTGCCTGCCAGCTCGGTGTTTGGCGCGCTGGTACACTATGCCACCAGCACCACAAACGGGGACTACCAGCCCATGCATGTGAACTATGGGATCATGCCGCCTTTGCCCACACGGGTAAAGAACAAGCGGGAGCGCTACGCGGCCTACGCGCAGCGGGCGCAGGAGGCCCTGCGAGACTTCATTGCAATGCGCCCCGACCTCATGTTCCAACCTCCCGTTGCGGTCCCGGCTCTGCTACCATGAGGCTATGAGTACCAACGACTTCAGGGAGGACACGGCGACGGGCGACCAGAGGCTCGTCGACGGCTTCCTGCGCTCGCTTGAGGTCGAGCGCAACTTCTCCGCGCACACGGTACGCGCTTATTCCACCGACCTCGCCGCCTTCCTTGCCTGGCTTGAGCGGGATGCCATCACGCTCGGTGCGGTCAACCCCCGCATCATGCGACGTTACCTTGCCAACCTCGACCGCGCACACTATGCCCGCCGTTCCATCAACCC
>JAITNB010000143.1 GCA_031290695.1 Coriobacteriales bacterium
CCAATACGCCACGCGCGGCAGCCTCGGCGAGCAACTGGGTATTGCCGTAGGCACTCACATAGAACACGGGGATCAGCTTGTTAAAGCGCACCTCGGGTGACGCCCACCTAAGGTAGTCTGCCTTGACCTCCTCAAGCATGCAGCCCCTGGTGAGGATGGGGCCGTGGCTCGTGCAGGCAAACTCGACGTCAAGTCCCTCCATCTTCTCAAGACCCTTGAGCACAAAAGGCTTGAAAGGCTCGAAGATGCCCTCGAAGTAATTGCGCACCGCGTCGCGGTATGCGTCGTCGTAGACGACCTTGCAGTCAAACATCTGCGGCTCGCAGTAGTGGGTTCCCAGGAAGTCGCAGGTGAACAGGACCCTCTCCTCAGGCAGCCAGGTAAACATCGAATCGGGCCAGTGCAGAAACGGCGCGCTGATAAAGTGCAGCGTCTTGCCGCCCAGGTCGAGAGTGTCACCGTCCTTGGCCACCTGCAGCAACAGGGCGGGGCGGTTTGAGATCTCCCTGATGTAGATCGACCCTGCCTGGCTCACCACGACAGTGAGCCCAGGATAACGGTCGAGCAACGCGTCGACGCAGCCGGTGTGGTCGGGCTCGCAGTGGTTGAGCACCAGGTAATCTGGCACGCGCCCCGCAAGCGCCTCTTCGACGTTCTCGAGGTAGTTCGCGGCAAACGTGGCGTGCGAGGCCTCGATGAGCGCGACCTTGTCCGCACCTATGACCACATAGGAGTTGTAGCTTGTGCCGTATTCGGTGCGCATAACGATGTCAAAGGTGCGCATATTGGGGTTGAGTACGCTGGTGCTGAGCACCGAGGGGGTCACTTTGTGCATGGGGGTCTCCTTTGGGTAGCGTTGTGCCTGTCACGCATTATAGCAAGTGAACCTGAACTATGGCTCCTGACTGGTAACAAAAAAGCAAACATTTGTTCTTCTCAATCACATTGGCGGCGCGTCCTGCTACAATGACGGTTTGCATCAAAACAGCAAGCAAACTACCATCAGATATACGACGGACTCACAGGAGAACAACGTGCAGGACAGCATTGTTATACGCGGCGCGCGCGAACACAACCTCAAGGACCTCACTGTCAACATCCCCCGCGACCAGCTGGTCGTGATTACCGGGCTCAGCGGCTCAGGCAAGTCGTCGCTCGCCTTTGACACTATCTACGCCGAGGGCCAACGCCGTTACGTCGAGTCGCTCAGTGCCTATGCCCGCCAGTTCCTGGGGCAGATGGACAAGCCCGACCTCGACTCGATCGACGGCCTCTCGCCGGCCGTCTCCATCGACCAGAAGACCACCTCGAAGAACCCCCGCTCCACCGTTGGCACCGTCACCGAGATCTACGACTATCTGCGCCTGCTCTTTGCCCGTGTTGGCATACCGCACTGCCCCGAGTGCGGCCGCGAGATCAAGCGCCAGACCACCGACCAGATCGTCGACAAGCTCATAAGCTGGGGAGAAGGCCGGCGCGCCCTCATCCTCGCACCCGTCATCCGTGGGCGCAAGGGCGAGTACGGCAAGCTGTTCGCCGACCTGCGCAAGGAAGGCTTTGCCCGTGTGCGCGTGGACGGCGAGGTGCGCAGCCTGGGCGAGGACATCGCGCTCGACAAGAAGTTCAAGCATGACATCGAGGTCGTCGTTGACCGGGTGGTTGTGAAGAAGGATGCCGCCACGCGCTTATCCGAGGCAGTAGAGACGGCTACACGGCTCGCCGAGGGCAACCTCATCGTACAACTGCTGGAAGAAGAGGGTGTACCCTCACAGGAAGAACCCTTCTCGCTTGCGCTTGCCTGCCCCATACACGGACATTCGATGGACGAGCTTGAGCCGCGTGACTTTAGCTTCAACGCGCCGTACGGGGCCTGCCCGGAGTGCCTGGGGCTGGGCTTCAAGAACGAGGTCGATCCCTCCCTCGTCATCCCCAATCCGTCGCTGTCGCTGGCACAGGGGGCGTGCGCGGTCATCAACAACAGCAGCAACTACTACCCTCAGATACTCGCTGCGGTGGCAAAGCACCTGGGCGTGAGCCTTGAGACCCCGTGGGAGGACTACCCGCTGCCCATACGCCGCGCCTTCATGGAGGGGCTGGGGAGCACGAAGATACGTATCGACTACGTGACGCGTGACGGGCGCGATACCCACTGGTTCTACCGCTGGGAGGGCCTTATCGAGGTCGTTATGCAGCGGCACCGCGACACCCAGAGCGAGATAACCAAGCAGCGCCTTGAGGAGTACATGGCCGTCACGCCCTGTAAGGCCTGCGGCGGCGCGCGCCTCAAGCCAGAGATACTCGCGGTCACCGTCGACGGCAAGAACATCTATGAGGTCACACAGCTCTCGGCTGTGGGGGGGCTGCGGTTCTTCGAGGAGCTCACGCTCACCGCGCGCGAGCAGCAGATAGCCGGGCGCATCGTCAAGGAGATCCTCGAACGCTTACGCTTCCTCGTTGACGTGGGGCTCGACTACCTCACGCTCGAACGCGCCACTGCCACGCTCAGCGGCGGCGAGGCGCAGCGCATACGCCTTGCGACGCAGATAGGCGCCGGCCTCATGGGGGTACTCTACATCCTCGACGAGCCGTCCATCGGCCTGCATCAGCGTGACAACGAGCGCCTCATCGCAACGCTTGAGCGTCTGCGCGACCTAGGCAACACTGTCATCGTCGTCGAGCACGACGAAGAGACTATCCGCAGCGCCGACTACGTTATCGACATGGGCCCGGGAGCAGGGGAGAGCGGCGGGTACATCGTGGCCCAGGGCCCGCCCGCCCAAATACTTGAGGCGGCCGGCTCCCTCACCGCCGACTATCTTTCGGGACGCCGTGAGATTCCCGTGCCCAAGGCCCGCCGCAACCCCAAACGTGGCGCGATACGCATCGAGGGCGCAAGCGAGAACAACCTGCAAAACATCAATGCGTCTATCGAGATCGGCACGTTCACGGTGGTCACCGGCGTGAGCGGCTCGGGCAAGTCGTCGCTCATCACCGACACGCTGGCACCGGCGCTCACCAACCGCATCCACCGCTCGCATAAGCGGGTGGGCTACTACGACAAGCTCACGGGCATCGACCAGCTCGACAAGGTCATCGACATCGACCAGTCGCCCATCGGCCGCACGCCGCGCTCCAACCCCGCCACCTATGTGGGGCTCTGGGACGATATACGGGCGCTCTTTTCCTCGGTACCCGAGTCAAAGGCGCGCGGCTACTCGCCGGGACGCTTCTCGTTCAACGTGTCGGGCGGCCGCTGTGAGGCCTGCAAGGGAGACGGGCAGATCAAGATAGAGATGCACTTCTTGCCCGACATCTATGTGCCCTGCGAGATCTGCAAGGGCGCGCGCTACAACCGTGAGACCCTGCAGATCACCTACCGGGGCAAGAACGTGAGCGACATCCTCAACATGAGTATCGACGAGGCGCTGCACTTCTTCGAGAATATCCCCCAGCTCAAGCGCAAGCTCCAGACCCTCTATGACGTGGGCCTGGGCTACATAAGCCTGGGGCAGCCGGCCACCACGCTCAGCGGCGGCGAGGCTCAGCGCGTCAAACTCGCCAGCGAGCTCCAACGCAAGCAGACGGGCAAGACCTTCTACATCCTCGACGAGCCCACCACCGGCCTGCACTTCGACGACGTGCGCCAACTCCTTGAGGTATTGGAGCGCCTGGTGGAGAAGGGCAACACCGTTTTGGTGATCGAGCACAACCTTGACGTCATAAAAAGCGCCGACCGCATCATCGACCTCGGTCCCGACGGCGGCGACCGCGGCGGCATGGTGGTAGCTACCGGCACCCCCGAGGAGATAGCCCAGGTAAAGAAGAGCCACACTGGCAGCTTCCTGCGGCGCGTTCTCGACAACCACTAATTGCTATAAGATTTAACAAATAGATGCGGAGAAGACCATGGCACACTATAAACCCACAGGCGTTTGCGCTACGTCACTTGACTTCGACCTTGCCAACGACGGCACCGTCCACAACGTCTGCTTCACCCGGGGCTGCGACGGCAACGCTAAAGGCATAGCCAAACTGGTCGAGGGCCGCCCCGCCCAGGAGGTCGTCACCTGTCTTGAGGGCATAACCTGCGGCACCAAGAA
>JAITNB010000037.1 GCA_031290695.1 Coriobacteriales bacterium
GCGATACGGGTCGTGTCCTTGAACCCGCCGGCTGCCAGACGGAATATCTCCTGGCTCGCGTGGGCGTGGTCGCCCGCAAGCTGCACGAGGGCGCTCGCCACCATATGGGGGACATGGCTTACGATGGCAACCACATTGTCGTGCTCGTTGCGCGGTACCGATATGCTGCGTGCTCCCAATGAGGTCACAAACTCGTGGAGCCGCAAAAAGGCCTGGGGGGCCGTGTGCTCGTCGGGGCAGAGTATCCAGTGTGCGCCCTGAAAGAGGTTCGCATGCGCACCCTCAAGCCCGTTGACCTCGCTGCCCGCCATAGGATGCCCGGGGATGAAGCGCGCAGGATCGGTGAGTATGCGCGCCGCAAGGTCGCAGAGGATGCCCTTGGTCGAGGCTACGTCGGTGAGGACCCCGGCATAGCCGCTGCGTTCGATGCGCTCAAGCCAGTCCTGCATGCCCGAGACGGGTACCGCGAGGATAATGAGGTCCTGGGGCCCGCCGGTAAGCCAAGCGTCCACGTCCTTATCCGTAGGCACTGCCCCTTTATCGAGGTATCCCTGCGTAAGCGCCGTCGCGATAGCTTGCGGGTCGATGTCGATGCCGCGCACGACGGGCGGGTCCTCGCGCGCCTTGAGGGCGGCGGCGATAGAGCCGCCGATAAGCCCCACGCCTATGATGAGCACACGCGCAAAGGGGTTGGGAGCGCTGGACTCAACAGGCCCGCCCGTTGCCCTGGCGGCATCGGCGACCACCGTCTCCCCTGTCTCGGCGGCCTGCGCCGGCCCTGCTTGCTGTGTCATGCGAATAGCTCCTCGAACTCCCTGATGACCGCGCTCACGCCTTCCTCGTCACCCACGCCCACGCGCAGGCCGTTCGCACCGGGGAAGGGGCGTACGATGATACCACGTCTGAGCAGTTGGTCGAAGGCCGCAGCGGCGTTGGGCACAAAGACCCAGACAAAGTTGCCCGCCGAGCGAAAGTATCGCAGTCCCAGGCGGTCAAAGCAGCCATAAAGCCGCTCACGCCCTGCCGTGTTGAGGGCGCGGCGGCGCGCAAGCTCGGCATCGTCGTCCACGCAGGCCAACGCGGCCACCTGTGCCACCGTGTTGACATTGAACGGCTCGCGCAGCTTGTCAATAACGTCAACGAGCGCGCACGGCGCAAACCCGTAGCCAATGCGCAGCCCAGCGAGCGCGTATGCCTTCGAGAACGTGCGCAGGACCACATAGGGCCTAACACCGTCAAAGTATGCCAGCGCGTCAAAGGTGTCCTCGCCGTCGACAAACTCCACATACGCATTGTCAATAACCGTGAGCACATGGCCGGGCACCTTGCGGATAAACGCGTCAAACTCCGCGCCCGTTACCACCCCGCCCGAGGGGTTGTTGGGCGAGCACACATAGACTATCTTGGTCTGCGGGGTAACGGCCGCAAGAATGCCCTCGAGGTCGTACGCGCCATCGGGTGTGAGGGGTACCTCGCGGTAGGTGGCACCCGCAATCTGGGCGCTCATGCGATAGACCACGAAGGACGGCCAGCCGTAGACGATCTCGTCACACGGTCCCAGGCAGGACTCGGCAATGAGGCTCAAAAGCTCGTTGGTGCCGTTGCCCACCATGATCTGCCCAGCAGGTAGGCGGTACTTCTGCGAGAGCCGCTCCGTGAGGGCGTGTACCGAGCCGTCGCTGTACTCGTTGAGGGACTCAAGGCAACCATGCATCGCCGCCAATGCCGCAGGAAACGGCGGCAAAGGGCTCTCGTTCGAGGAGAGCTTGTAGATGTCACTCGTCTGGGCAACCACGCGAACCTGTTCCTCACGCAGCCCCGGCTGGTACGGTTGTACCACCTCGAGTGTCTTTTTAAAGAACTGCTCCCAATCCATATCGTCCACTTTCTTTGTCCAGGGAGATACTAATCTATTCATGGTAACGCATCGGCGGCCAATATCAGCGATCAATCAATCGGTGTCGCTCTGTGACCGGTCGTCGGTGAATCCCAGCGTTTGTACCTTATCCTCGGCATCCTTTGGCAAAACGAGGTTGAGGATAATGCCCAGGACAGCAGAGGTCGCCATACCGGGAACGGTATAGTCGCCGATGGGGATGGCCACACCCAGGCACTCCATGCCGATACCGATAATAAGCACGGTCGAGACAATCATAAGGTTGCGGTTCTTAGAGAAGTCGACCTTGCTCGTAACCATCATGCGCAAGCCGTTGCTTGCGATAAGCCCAAAGAGCAGCAGCGAGACGCCGCCCATGACCGGTGTGGGAATGGATTGGATAAGCGCGCCGAGCTTGGGGCAGAAGCCGCCGATGACAAACGCGAACGCGGCCGCATACCAGAAGACCTGCGTGGCATAGACCTTCGTGACGCTCATGACACCCATGTTCTCGGCGTAGGTCGTCGAGGGCGGGCCGCCCAGAAGCCCGGCAACCGTCGTGGCAATGCCGTCACCGGCCAGCGAGGCCGGCAGCTGCTTGGAGTAGTCCTTGCCCACGATCTCGCCCACGACGAGCAGGTGGCCGATGTGCTCGATGACGACCACCAGGGCAACCGGGGCCACCAACAGGATGGCACTGAGCGAGAAGGCCGGAGCACGAAACTCAGGGATACCTACCCACGCCGCGTCGATGACCGGTTGGAAGCTTACCAGGCCCATGAGCGCGGCGACGATATAGCCCACGATGATGCCCAACAACACCGGGATGGTCGAGATGAAACCCTTGAAGAAGCTTGAGAAGGCGATGGCAGTGAGCAGTGTGACGGCCGCCGCCGCGAAGCCGAGCGGTTGAAACGTGTCGCCGCCTGAGTTTAAAGCCATACCCACGGCGGTCGCCGAGAGACCCACGCCGATGACCACAATGACCGAGCCCACCAGCACCGGTGGCAGCACTCGGTTGATCCATCCGGTACCGATGAACTTGATGATACCGGCAACCACCAGGTAGACCAGGCCGGTGATGGCAACGGCACCCATCGCATACTCGACACCCTGCGAGGCGACCACGAAGGCAACAGGTGTGATAAAGGCGAACGACGACCCCAGATAGCTGGGAATCTTGCCGCGTGTGCACAGCAGATAGATAAAGGTGCCAATACCCGAGCACATGATAGCAAGCGAAGGGCTTAACCCGGTGAGTATGGGAACCAGCACCGTCGCCCCAAACATCGACATGAGGTGTTGCAGCCCCAGCGGTATCGCCCGCACCACCGGTACCTTCTGGTCGACCCCGATCATCTCCCGTGCCATGTTGCTCCTTTCGTCAGCACACTTATCCGTAACAGATCTGCTTTTAACAACCTACCCGTCGTTGAGCGCCCTTAACCGCTGCTGCCAAAACCCTTCCCGCTACGTTGCGTCCCTTCCAGCTCCTGAACCTCTTCGACACGCACAACGGGTACCTGCAAGATGACGAGTTGTGCGATACGGTCGCCCCTATGCACCTCGATGGGCCGCTCCTTGTCGAGGTTGATGGCGATGACCTTGACCTCGCCACGGTATTGGCTGTCGATAAGCCCGGGCGTGTTCACGAGCGAGAGGCCCGCCCGTATCGCCAGACCGCTCCGGGGCTGCACGAAGCCGGCATACCCTGCGGGGATGGCTATCTCAAGGCCGGTGGGGATAAGACGGCGCTCATAGGGGGCGATAAGGCAATCCTCGGCAGCGGTGAGGTCGAGGCCGGCGTCACCCGGATAGGCATAGACGGGCAGGGGTATCGAGCCGTCAAGGCGCTTTATGCGGAGGGTGAGTGCTCGCTCCATATATCAGCCCATGCCCCTCAGCGCCTGTTGGAACTCATCGACATCCTTGAAGTCCTTGTAGACCGACGCGAAGCGTATATAGGCGACATCGTCCACATCGCGCAGCCGTTGCAGGACCATTTCGCCCAGCACTTTGGAATGTACCTCGCCTTTAAGTGAGTTGCGCAGCTCTGCCTCGACATCGTCGATAAGTGCGTTGAGCTTGGCAACCGGCACGTCGCGCTTGGCTGTTGCTATCATAAGGCCACGTAGGAGCTTGGTGCGCTCAAAGGGCTCGGAGCTCTTGTCGCTCTTGAGGACGATGAGGGGCGACTCCTTATGCACCTCGTAGGTCGTAAAGCGCTTGCCGCATTCGAGGCACTCGCGTCTCCTCCTGATGGACAGGCCGTCCTCAGTCGGCCGCGAGTCTATGACCTTCGAGTCCAAGGCACCACACGATACACAGCGCATCTTACCCCCAATAGTAGGTGATTGCATGGGGGTATCATACAATATCTAGTGTACTAATGCCATCAAATCTGCCCCTAATTCACTGAATGTACGACAACAGTACGATAAGCGCCGAAAGCCCACATGCCAGACCGCCCGCAACGACCTTCTGCATAAAGGTCACTCCCGCGATCTCCATACCCCTGCTGCTTCCCGCTCTGAGTAGTTCTCTCATCACTACCTCCTTTAATCCAAACATCTGTTCGTAGATACTATATACCGAACATCCGTTTGATTGCAAGAGGAAAACGAACATTTGTTTGACTTTTTTTCCTGTACCTATTACAATGGTGAAAACACGTTGACAGGAGGCACCATGGGCCCTCGCACCAAATTGACCAACCGCCAGCAGGAGATACTCGATTTCCTCCGTACCGCCACCGCCAAACAGGGCTACCCGCCCAGCGTGCGGGAGATTGGCAACGCGGTGGGCCTTTCCTCGTCGTCAACCGTCCACTCCCACCTGCAGGCACTTGAGAACAAGGGGTATATCCATCGCGACCCCGCTGCTGCACGTGCCCTCGTTGTCGTCGACCAGATAGTCATCGAAGAGAGCAACACCTTGAGCGAGGAGCGTGACCTGTTGCGCAATGTCGTAGCGCTGCCCTTGGTAGGGAGTGTGGCCGCAGGCACCCCCATCCTTGCGGAGCAAAACATCGAGGATACCTATCCCCTGCCGTCCCAGCTCGTGGGCGACACCTCCTCCTTCATGCTCACGGTCAAAGGCGAGTCGATGATCGAGGCCGGTATCTTCAACGGCGACTATGTGGTCGTGCGCGAGCAGAACACGGCCAACAACGGCGACATCGTCGTCGCGCTCCTTGAGGACGAGGCCACCGTCAAGACCTTCTACCGCGAGCCAACCCGTATCCGCCTGCAGCCCGAGAACAGCACCATGGACCCTATCTACACCACCGACGTGCTCATCCTCGGCAAGGTGGTCGCCCTTCTCCGCACGATGTA
>JAITNB010000050.1 GCA_031290695.1 Coriobacteriales bacterium
GGGGCAGCTGCTCCACAGGGCCCAGGAGGCACAGCCCCTATAGCCAGTAACGCGCTCACAAGCTTTAGCGAGGCTGTAATTTTGGCTGTAAAATTAGAAATATTGCATAATTTTAGAACATTGAAACAAGATTCTGATACAATCGAAAACGTGATAGAGGTCATCGGGTGCGTGTGACGAAAATCGCCCACGAAGGTACGAATAAACCCAAAGAAGACTCGAGACGAATAGTAGGAGGAGTGACTGATGAGAAAGCCAGTCTTGAAAGGCAACGCCCATGGGCCAAACAAGCCTCTGGGCATCATGGTGAGCATACTGCTGGCAGTATCGCTCATCCTCCCCTCAACCGCGTTGGTGCCTGATGCCGGCGCAACCGAGAGGGAACAGGCCGCACGTCAAACGGCAGACGCCGGGCAAAGCGGCAGCAATGAGCGCAACAAAGCACCACACGGCACAACGGCCGCCCCAGACGGAGCGGGCGCGTTAACGCAGCCCAGCGCTGCGCCCCAGCCCGGCGGCGCAACCCAACCTGGCGGCGCAACACAGCCCGGCACTGCGCCCCAGCCCGGCGGTGCGGCTCAACCTGGCACCCCCGGCATCCCCAGCGCGCCAGCCACCCCGGGCGACGCGGCCCAACCCCCCGCCCCCGGCACCCCCGCGACACCGCCCAACGGCACCGCGCCCAACAAGAGCACGCAACCCGCCCCCGACCCTAACAGCGGCACACCCGCCCCCGGCAACGGTCAGCCCGTACCCGCTCCTGCACCCACACCCGTCCCCGGCACCGCCCAGTCCGCCAAGGAGCGGGGCATCGCGCCCCTGGCCGCCGCCGCGCCCTCGGTCGTCGCGACCTATGGGCTGGCCGGCACCGCGCCGCTCGACCTCTCCACGCCAAGCAGTGTGTTTGCGATCCGGCACATCGACGCGCTCAACATGAATACCAACCTGCGTGTGGTCGCAACCTTCGACCCCGGCTCGGCCAACCGTACGGTCACGGTCTCCCTGGGCGAGGGCGTGCAGCTCTACAGCCCCCCGCCCGGTATGAAGCACAGCGCCACCACAGGGTTCGAGAGCGACCTCGCCAACCCCGCAAACAACCTGACCCCTCTCCAGAGGGACATCATCACCGGGGTGTCCTTCACCCCCAATACCGACCGCCTGTATCCGGACGGGCCCTTTTCGGGCAATCCCCAGGCCGGCGTGCTGCGCTACACGGTGAAGGACAACGCGGCGGCGCTCAGCCTCGACTTTGTACTGCGTGGCGATGCGGCGTTCATGAGCGGCGGCGGCAATGACCCCGCGGCCAATGCGTCGAAGTTTTTCAAGGACCTCATCCAGGTGAGCGCTGCGCAGGATGGGCAGCAAGTCACCCACACGCTTGAGGAGTACCGCTACTCAGACGAGGCACGTCCCGAGCTGTATCCGCTGGGCACAACCAATATCCGTGCGGGCGTGGGCAACACCGTGTCGCTCAAGTACCAGCCTGCGACGCGCTTTAGCACGGGCGACTTCTTCCCCTGGATCGCCTGGGAGGAGGCGACATTTAACCTGCTCATCCCAACGGGGCTCGCCTTCGAGAGCCTGAGTTTTGGTGCGTTCCAAACAGCCAACGGTGCCACCTATACAACCAGCCAGGTACCCGAAGGTACCAAGCTCACGGTGACCTTTAAGAAGTTTCGTGTCGAGACTCTAGACAACCAGGCCACGCTCAAGGTCAAGGTCGTATCGGGCAAGCCTGAGCAGGTCTATGTGATTGGCAGCTACGGCACGACCCCTGCCGAGCATGGCTCGTCAGTGCCCTTTGGCGGCGTGTACCCTGGTGCAGGCACCGTGAACCCAGGAACCGCCCAAGCCTCGATTGGCACGCAAATCCAGGTGGCAGATGACACCGTAGGCCTCATCACCGTTGGGTCGCTCAACCAGACGATCCCCTATATTGACAATGCCAACCGCAAGGTGGGCGAGGATGTGCTCCTGGGTGCCTATGTGATGGCCAACCTCGGCAAGGACGTGATCGACAGCGAGGCCATCCACGTCGAGTTTCCCACCAACACCGTCAACGTGCGTGCGGCACGGCTGTTCAGCGGCAGCGAAGGGGCGCGTAACATCACCGTGCATCTAACAGACGGCACGACCGTGGGGCCCTTTAACAAGCTGCTCAAGGACGGCCAGTACCCTGGCTACACCAACCAGTACCACTATGTGCGTGTATCGTCAGAGGATCTGGGCAAACTGTTCGCAGATGACCCCGCCCTGGGCATCGCGTCCATCGACTATGAGGCTGTCGATGTTCAGATGAGCCTTAAGACCGAGTATTCCCGTGATGCCCTGCCCACGCTTGCCACTGCGTACTTTGGCTCCTACAAGAGCGGTGTCCTGGCCTTCTCCAACTCAGGAGAGGCTACCTACGACGTGGGAATCAAGTTTCGGCATGGCACCCTGGGCGACGGAGCCGCCTGGCATGCCGAGCAAGCGGTTCCCGTACTAGTCCAGAATACGAGCCAGATGAGCTTCACCCTGGGTGCGGGGCATCCTGCGGGCGGCACGCAATATAACGCCGGCACCAAAGGCAATACCATAACCGTGCCCGTTGCCGTCCACGAGTATTCCTTCAATGACTGGGCACAGGCGAAGTCCTTCTACGCTCAAGGGTGGGAGTTCTATCTGCGTGAGATGGGCCTCATCACCATCGACCCCGCCTCGTTTGTCGTCACCGACAGCGACAACGTCACCTACAACACCAGCTACCAGGAGCTCACCGACAACCAGGGCATGAAGGTCTACCGGGTAGTCGCACGCGA
The DNA here is from genome assembly GCA_031290695.1 of Coriobacteriales bacterium. Next base: position 2,802 of record JAITNB010000050.1, read on the forward strand.
TGTTTCGAGCGGCCGCCTCACCCACAACGCCCAGGGTGTCACCTCCTTCAACCTCGCCTATCACTTCGACGTGAACGAGGACATAAACAGCACCACCGTCAACTTCAACGAGTTCGCCTACGTACGGCCCCTCCCCAACGGCTCGGTGCTGCCCGACGGCTCCACGTTCAGTCGCCCCAACAACAGCATCGAGGTAGGCCCTGGCTACAATACCCCCCTCGTGAACAAAAATATCTTCGACGTAGCGGGCGACGGTGATGTCAACCAGAACTTCACCGGCATGCTCTCCACCAGCTCTGCCACCTTCCTGGCCAAGCCGGAGTTCAAGGTGAGGACGGCCGCACAAGTCGAGCTCAACGGTGTTGGTCAGGGCTGGCAGGTCTATGACGGCACGCCCCAGACCCAACAGAACATCACGCCCTACACCAGGAACTACTACCGCGCCTCCGCCTCCAACAACACCAGCAACGCCGTGGGCACCTTCAAGCTCCATATACCCCTTCCCCAAAAAGGCGAATCGACTGCCAGTTGGGTTGGCGATCCCGCCTATGCTGGCAGCTTTGGCTGGACGGCACACATCCTCTCGCCTCTCGCCGTGACCTCGACCGCCCCTGGTACGCCTGCGGACAAGTACGTGGTGAGTTACTCGCCGCAGCTCAACCCAAAGGTGGACGACGCCTCGTCGTTCGAGCCTTGGGACAACGCGCATGCGGCCAGCTACAAGACCGTGCGGGTCGAGCTCAAGGCGGGCCAGAACATCCCCACCGGCACCACCGACTACTTCGCGTTCGAGCTGGGCATGGCCAACCTCGAGAACGGCCGGCCGGTAAACACCTATTCGAGCAACTACTACTATGACGAGCAAGGCGGGAGCAGCGCCCATATGAAGAGCGACCCTGTCTCCCTCGTGCAGCGTAGCGGGGCCATCATCGGCCACGTCTACGACGACCTCGACCACAGCAGGAGCTACAGCACCGGCGATACCAACCATCAGTTTGTCAACGTGAGCATCTACAAGAAGGATACCTACGGTACCGCCAACGAGGACTTGATCGCCCATACGCAAACCGGCGTCAACGGCCTGTATGCCTTTACCATGTTGGACAAGGGCGAGGACGTCGACCTCGTTATCGAGAACCCCTACGGTGCGGGCGATACCTACCGCTTCATCCGCAACGACCTCGCCACGCCTACCATCGTTGCGGGTGCCACCGCCATGATCCCAGCACAGGCGGGGGCCATGCAACAGAAGTCGGATTACTATGTAACGGGGCTCACCAACGTCCTTACCGTGCATTTTGACGGCAACGGCGGCACCCTCGACTATAGCTCGTTCAAAGGGGTGGAGGGCGACAGCATCGTCGCGCCCACGGCGACCCGTAACGGGTATGGGCTCGCGGGATGGTATCTCGACAACACGACTCTTACGGCGCTGCCCGTTGGGCTTACTGCCGCGCACGACGGCCATACATTCTACGCACATTGGGTGCAGCGCCACACCATTGTGTTCAAGGCAGATACCGGCGGCTCGTTGAGCAGGGACGGTGAGACAGGCAAGCCCCTCTTTACGACCCGAGCCAATGCCGGGACCGTATGGAACAAGCAGTGGCAGCCGATCCCCGTACCGGATAAAGGCTACGAGTTTGTCGCCTGGACCCCCGCTCCCTTCGCGCTGGCTGTGACCGGTGACCTCACCTATACCGCTACCTTCAAGGTATCGCCTGTTGTTCCTCCGGTGCCGCCCGTACCGCCCACACCCCCGACACCCCCGACACCCCCGTGCCCGCCCACCCCTCCGACACCCCCGTGCCCGCCGGTGCCACCCGTGCCACCCGTGCCGCCCACCCCGCCGGCACCCCCCTGTCCCCCAACCCCTCCGGCACCGCCCGCACCCCCGGCACCCCCGGCACCCCCCGCCCCGCCCGCCGTCAAGCAGCCGTGCCAGCCGTCCTGTGACCATGTCGACGAGGTAACGAGCGCGCCCAGCACCAACAGCGACCCAAGCTCTGGCAAGATGTCCCACAAGCATGCCCGGCATGGCGGCTGGAGCCTTGTGAGCCTGTTGCTCTCCTGTGCCACCGTCGCGATCTCGCTTTTGCTGGTGCTCGGCACGGTCCTTAGCCGCAGGCGTACCGATGACAAGGAAGACGAGCAGGCCGTCAATGAGGACGACCGCGAGCGTACACGCTTGAACGCAGCGCTGGCAAAGATTGTGACCATCATAGTCGGCATCCTCACGCCCGTGGTCTGGCTCATCCTGGACGACCTCACGCAACCGATGGTGTTGGTCAACCACTGGAGCTTCCTGGTGCTCGTCCTGTTCACCATGCACCTCATCTTCCTTGTTGCCTACAAGCTCGTATGCAACAGCAGTCCCCGCAAGACGGGCGACCACTCATAGGTTTTAGCCGTATTGGGAACCCATACAGGGAACCGGTACCAGGAACCAATACCATACAAGTCCGGGAATGACATGGCACTCCTGCCCCTGTCATTCCCGGACTTGGCTCGAGAAGCCGCCGTCTGTCGAGCCGTTGGTCGAGGATACCGGAGCAACCTGCACGGCAGGGCGTCGCCGTGGTAGCGTTATTGCCTGACAGTTGATTTTGAGGCGGATTTCGAGGGTTGGCAGGGTGGACTCGGTAGCAATCTATTATTTTAGCGCGACGGGCAACAGCCTTGCGGTTGCGCTGCGGCTCGCCGAGCACCTTGGCGCATCCAGCCCTGTCTCGATTCCCGGCTCGCTGGTGCTTGACGACCCCTATGTGGCGGCGAGCACGGCGAACAAGGTGGGCTTTGTGTTCCCCGTACATCGCGCGACCCTGCCCGAGATGGTACGCGGTTTTATCAACTCGCTGCCCGCACGGCCCGACTGCTATTACTTCGCGGTTTCGACCTATACGATCTTTGGCTGCAACGAGTTTTGGGATATTGACGAGATACTGCGCTCCAAGGGTGCCGTCCTCAACTACGCGAGCGACGTGAGGATGATGGGCAATGTGGGCCTCGGCCAGCCTTCGTCGCGCGTTATCGAACGGCGCTTCAAGGCCATGGACGACCAGGTTGTCGAGATCGCCGAGGCCGTAAGTAACGGCCAGGAGAACTACTTTCGCCGGGCGTTCAAGCTGCTGGGCAGCGCAGTGCGGCGCGTCAACGACTCACGCCGCCGCCACATCGTCTTTCGCATCGACGAGCACTGCAAGCGCTGCGGCATCTGCGCCCAGGTATGCCCTGCACAAAACATCACGCTTGACAGTGAAGGCGACCGGGCCCCTGTGCGCTCAAGCAAGTGCGAGGCCTGCCTCGCCTGTGTTCACTGGTGCCCCGCCAACGCGCTGCATGCCAACATCAAGCTCCACGGCCACTACCACAACCCCACCATCAGCCCCGACCAGCTCAACCCCAAGGGAGTGAAGCCCCTTGTCTAGCACAGAAGGCCATGCCGCCCCGGCCTTCGCGGCCGCTGCGGCGCGCAGTGCGCAGCTGCGCGCCGAGATCGACCACAACTCCTACCTCTATTACGCCCTCGACGAGCCCGCTATCAGCGACGGGGCCTTCGACTCGCTCATGCGCGAGCTGCAGGAGCTTGAGCGCCGCTACCCCAAGCTCGTCGACCCTGCGTCGCCCACGCAGCGGGTAGGGGGCTCGGTGGCAGGCAGTGCGTTCTCCGCGGTGGCCCACGCCCAACGTATGTATTCGCTCGACAACGCGATGGGCCTCGATGAGCTCGACGCCTGGCTTGAGCGCGTACAGGCGGCAGTGGGACGCGAGGTCGTCTACGTGTGCGAGCTCAAGATCGACGGCTCGTCGCTGGCACTCACCTATGAGGACGGCGTGCTGGTACGCGCCGCCACCCGTGGCGACGGCACCACCGGCGAGGACGTCACCGCCAACGCCCGCACCGTACGCGACATCCCGCTGCGCCTACGTGCCACCCCCCCTGCCGCAGATGCCGCAGCAGCCGATGCCTCTTCCACCCTCCCCGGCACCCTCGAGGTCCGCGGCGAGGTATTCATGCCCAAAAGCAGCTTCGAGCGCCTTAACAACGAGATCGCCGTCGAGGCTGCGGAGAAGGGCGTCGAGCCCAAGCCCTTCGCCAACCCGCGCAACGCCGCCGCCGGCTCATTGCGGCAAAAGGACCCCACGGTCACTGCGAGCCGCGACCTTGCGACCTTTATGTACGCGATGGCGAGCACCGAGGGCATCCCCGTGCAGGGCCAGTGGGAGCTTCTCGCCTGGCTGCGCGATGCGGGCTTTCACGTCAACCCCACCATCGAGCGCTGCCACAGTGCCGCGCAGGTGCACGCCTTTTGCGAGCGCGCCCTCGAACTGCGCGACAGCCTGCCCTACGAGATCGACGGCGTGGTGGTCAAGGCCGATAGCTTTGCCACGCAACGCGAGCTGGGCTTCACCGCCAAGGCGCCGCGCTGGGCCATCGCCTTCAAGTTCCCGCCCGAGGAGAAGACCACCGTGCTGCGCCGCATTGTGGTACAGGTGGGCCGTACAGGCGTGCTCACACCGGTGGCCGAGTTCGACCCTGTGGTGGTCGCCGGCTCCACGGTCGCGCGTGCCACGCTGCACAACGAGGACGAGGTACACCGCAAGGACGTACGCGTGGGCGACACCATCGTCGTGCGCAAGGCCGGCGACGTGATCCCCGAGGTCCTGGCGCCCGTGGCCGCGCTACGCCCCGGCAGCGCAGCCCCGTGGGCCATGCCGCGCGAATGCCCCTCCTGCGGCTCGACGGCCTACCGCGACGAGGACGGCGTGGCCTGGCGCTGCGTGAGCGCCGAATGTCCCGCCCAGCGCCTTGAGCGCCTCAGCCACTGGGTGAGCCGCGGCGCGCTTGACATCGACGGCCTGGGCGAGAAGCTCATCGAGAAGATGGTGGAGGCCGGCCTCGTCGCCGACGTCGCCGACTTCTACCGCCTTACCATGGAGGACATCGCGCAGGTCGAGACCGGCGAGACAAAGTTTGTGCGCGCCCTCTCCCCACAAAAGCGCGAGGAGACCGGCGACTACGAGAAGGAGCCCGCACTCGTAGGCCCCGTTGTCGCCCAGAAGATACACGCCCAGATACAGGAGAGCAAGACCCGCTCCTTTGCCCGCGTGCTCTTTGGC
>JAITNB010000089.1 GCA_031290695.1 Coriobacteriales bacterium
CTCGCTCTTCTCCACGGCATCCCTGCCAAGACGTGGCACCATACGACGTTTGTCGCTGGTTGCCGGGGCTTCATAGGGCTTGGTCCCTCCACCCGCTGTGACCGCTGCGCCTGAGCGCACAAAACAGCCACCTCTTGATGAGTGAGACAAGCATACTCCAACAGGCCGTGCATGTGAAGCACAAGTTTTGCCGGTAAGCCCAAACGGTGTTAAATCATTCTGGACATACCTCTGTCACCACCATCGCCAGCCACCGCCAGCCATCCGCGCCACCCCTCGCCACCGCTCTTATGAGAAATCTTACAAGATTCGTACAATTACTGCACGGCGCCACGTTGAGCGCCGAGGTGCGCTACAATACCCCGATGGATATTTTTGGAACAGAAAGCAGCCAAGCACGCGCCATCGCGCGCTACCTGGCCTCCCCCATCGGTGACGAGGACCGCTGTGGGCAATGCCTGGGCTTCGAGCTCGAGCATTTTATAGTCGAGGCTGCCGCCTCCCGCCGTGTGTTCTTCGAGGACGACCCCGCAACGGGAAAACCAGGGGTCGAGGCCATCCTCAGGCAACTGGCGCCCCTCTACGACGAGGAGGTCTACGAGCCACAGCCAGACGGCACTCAACGTCTCGTGGGCCTCGCGCGCGCGTACATCAACATTACGCTTGAGCCAGGTGCACAGTTCGAGGTGAGCATCGGCCCCTGCTACACCATCACCGACATCGACCTCGTCTACCGCGCCTTTCGCGCCGAGATCGACCCTCTCCTCGACGCGCACGGCTACTCCCTGCTGCTCGTGGGCCTTGACCCCTACACCCGCGTGGTCGACGTGCCATTAATCCCCAAGAAGCGCTACGAGTACATGGACCGCTACTTTGAGGACACCGGCTGGGGCGGCAAGCGCATGATGCGCGGCTCGGCCGCCACGCAGGTGAGCATCGACTTTGCAAGCGAGGACGATGCCGTGCGCAAGTTTCGCATCGCCAACGCGCTGTGTCCGCTGCTGTACTTCATCGGCGACAACTCCCTCGTCTTTGAGGATACTGCGGTGGGCTCCGGCGCGACGACCTACTTTGGCGTCCCCACACCCTCCCGCATGGCACGCAGCGTCATCTGGGACAACACCGACGCCTGTCGCAGCCTCACGGCCCCCTTCACGTTTGACGAGGAGTTTTGCTTCGCCACCTACGCCGCCTCGCTGCTACAGGCCCCTGCGGTGTTCACCTACGAGCAGGACGCCACGGTTGCTGGGAAGCACGCAACCTACCAGGGAGCCGTGCCTTTCTCCAAAGCCCTGGGCAACACACCCCTAGGCACGGAGGCTATCGAGCACGTCCTCTCGCTGTTCTTCTATGACGTGCGGTTCAAGACCTATATCGAGATTCGCCCCGCCGACGCACTGCCCATCGAATACGCGCTCGCTTACACCGCGCTCATCAAGGGAGTCTTCTACAACGAGGAGGCCCTTGAGTACCTTGCGGAGAAGTTCAAGTATCTCGACGCCGCGGCCGTCGCCTTTGCCAAGACGGCCCTGCGGGAGCACGGCTACACTGCCCTCGTATACCAACGCCCCGCGAGCGAATGGCTCGATGAGCTCATCACTTTCGCCCGCGCCGCCCTGCTGCCCGAGGAACTCCCCTATCTCGGCCCACTCGCCACACTCGTGCAGGAGCGCAAGACGCTGGTGGGGTAGCCATGTCGTTTCGTGTCATCCCCGTGCTTGATGCAGAATAACAGAGCCAGCTTTTTAGCCTGATGCGCTACAATGAGGGCATGGACATTTTACCAACACACCTAAACAGCAACCTCCCCGCATTGCAGCAGGAGTACGCTGCCGTGTTCAATGAGCTTGAAGGCGACCTCGAAGGACGGGTTGGGGCCCAGCGCTACCTCATGGAGTCGACGGCCATCTATCACGACAGCGTGATTGGGTTTGGCTACCTCCCCAAGCTCTATGACACCAACGCGTTGCGCCACTTTAACGCCATCGCGACGACGATGTATAGCATCATCGCCAAGGTCATCGCGCGCTTTGACAGCGACCCTGCGTACCGGGAGCTCTTTGGCTTCCCGCCCCTGCTTGAGCACCTCGTGTGCCTGCCCACCGGCTACGACTGCGCCGTGCCTATTACCCGCTTCGACTTCTTCCTCAACGAGGAGACGCTGGACTTTCAGTTCTGCGAGATAAACACCGACGGCACCAGCGCCATGAACGAGGACCGCGAGGTTGTCGACGCGCTGGCGCTCACCTCGACCTTCGCACACGCCTCCCAACATCACGACCTCAAGGGGCAGGAGCTTTTTGACCCGTGGGTCGAGGAGTTCCTGCGGATCTATCACAGCGCGCGTCAGGCGGTACCCGACCCGGTTGTCGCCATCGTCGACTATACCGAAAGCGCCACGATGTATGAGTTCGAGGAGTTTCGCACACGCTTCGAGCGCGCCGGCTGCCGCTGTATCATCTGCGATATGTCAAGCCTCACCTACCAGGACAGCACCCTCTACGGCACCGACATCAACCCCGCCCATCCCGCCCACGACCTGCCTCTGGCAATCGATGCCGTCTATCGCCGCGCCGTCACCTCCGAGGTGCTGGCCGAGCTCACTGCCGCCCCCGCCTCGGCGCAACAGGCGCTCAGGGAGGGCCGCGCCGCCGGCCACAGCAGCGGGGGCGCCTATGCGCTCGTGCAGGCCGCCACAAGCGAAACCGTGTGCCTCATCGGTGGATTCAGGACAAACATCGCCCACTGCAAGCAATTCTTCACCGTGCTGCACGACGCGCGCACTGGGGCGTTTTTGAGCGCGGAGGAGTGCGGGTTCATCCGCAAGCATGTCCCCTATACCACCAACCTCTCGAACAAGGACATCGACCTTAACGTGGTGAGGGGCGAGAAAGACCGCTGGATCATCAAGCCGCGTGACGGCTATGGGTCGGTGGGCGTGTACGCCGGGGTCGACCTCACGCAGGAGGCGTGGGAGGAGGCTGTCGACACGTACGCTGAGGGGCCCTACGTCGTGCAGTCCTACTGCCGGCAGTTCGCAACGCCCAACACGCGTCCCGTGCCGGTTGACAACACGCGCACCCCGCTGTTTGCAACGCTTGACAGCGCACGGCAGGCGCAACGCGAGGGGCGCCTCGACCCCCAGGTACTCGAACCGTGGAACATCCTCACGGGCATCTATGTGTACGGCGGCACGTTTAGCGGCGTCTATGTGCGTGCCGGCCAACAGGGTATCATCGTAGGCTTTGCCGGCGGCATCACACTGGGCAGCTACCTGG
>JAITNB010000003.1 GCA_031290695.1 Coriobacteriales bacterium
GTGACACGGATGGCCGACGCCCCGCCTGTGTTCACCAGCTGTGTGCCGGGCCCCAGCGTGATGGTGGCGTTACTTGAATAGGCAGAGAGTGTGGCGTCATAGACATTGTCCCGCCAGCCAGCATCGGTGTTGGAGCCAGCGGGATGCGGCCCGGTGAAACCCTGGGGGTTGCTGCGGTCATCAAAGATGATGTTCTCAAGGCGTACGCTCGCATACGCGCTGGGGTTAGAGACATCGGTGGCCACTTCGAGCATCCCCGGGTTGAACTGCCCCCGGTTGCCGTCGACCGCAACGTCAAACGGGTTGCCCCTGCTGAGGGTGATCCCTGCATTGATGCCCTTGATGGTGAGGTGCTTATTCGCTATATAGGCACGCTGTGTCATCGTGAGGTCCTCGGTCACGATGACGGTGTCGCCGTCTTGCGCTGCGGCCACTGCGGCGTCAAGGGTAGGGTAGAGGGGGCTGTATGCGGAGTTGCTCCCCACATAGAGCGTGTTACCAGCCAACGGTGTGAGCGAGGCACCCAGGGCATATGAGGCACCTGAGGCCAATCCACCTGCGATTTTGTCTGCGGGACTCGCATTGGCGGTTATTCCTGGCAGAAGAGCCCATGCCAGAATCAAAGCAAGAGACATACGAGCAAACTTACACATAACAGGTTCCTTTTTGCTTGGGGATGCATAAACTACCCCCATTCTATCTCTGCTTTGTTTAACCGACCTGCGCTCCCCTTGACCCACGAGGAAGGAAGGCTCTGCCTAAAACTTGGCAAAGCTTGACAGAGGGACGGCGCGCGGCGGCGGGTCTTTATGCGGTGCTGGAGTCGTCGATGTCGAACTGGCTGTTGTAGAGGGTGGCGTAGAAGCCGTTTGCGGCGAGGAGTTCTTCGTGGGAGCCTTGTTCGACGATGTCGCCGTTGTCCATGACGACGATGAGGTCGGCATTGCGTATCGTTGAGAGGCGGTGGGCGATGATGAAGCTTGTGCGACCTGCCATGAGGTTGTCCATCGCCTTTTGGATAAGCAGTTCGGTACGGGTATCAACCGATGAGGTGGCCTCGTCGAGTATGAGTATCTTGGGGTCGTGCAGTACGGCTCGGGCTATGGTGAGCAGTTGCTTCTGGCCTTGCGAGACATTGCTTACCTCCTCGTTCAAGACCAGGTCATAGCCGTCGGGCAGCGTTGAGATAAAGCGGTCGGCCTGGGCCACGCGCGCGGCCTGGTGCACCTCCTCATCGGTGGCGTCGAGCTTGCCATAGCGGATGTTCTCGGCAATCGAAGCGCTGTAGAGCCAGGTGTCCTGCAACACCATGCCAAAGAGCGTGCGCAGGTCATCGCGCGCGAAGTCCCTGATGTCACGCCCGCCTACAAGGATGGTGCCGCTCTCAACGTCATAGAACCGCATGAGCAGCTTGACGATGGTTGTCTTGCCAGCACCGGTGGGGCCTACGATAGCGATCTTTTGCCCGGGCCTCACGACGGCGCTAAAGTCGTTGATCACGGTCTTGTCCGCAGAATAGCCAAAGTGGATGTGGTCGAAGGTGACACTGCCGTCGACGGTGGCGGGGTTGGCCCTTTGCTCGGCGCAGACGTCGGCGACTTCCTCGGGCTCCTCAAGGAAGGTGAAGACGCGCTCGGCGGCGGCCATCGTCTGCTGAAGGACGTTTGAGATTTGCGCGACCTGCGTGATGGGCTGCTGAAAGTTGCGCATGTACTGGATAAACGCCTGGATGTCGCCCACGGCGATACTGCCGGTGATGGCGAGCCAGCCGCCTATGATGCAGGCGACAACATAGCCCAGGTTGCCGATGACGTTCATGATGGGCATCATGAGACCGCTGAGGAAGTTGGCGCGCCAGGCGGCGTTGTAAAGGATGTTGTTGTTCTCCTCAAACTGCTCAAGGGCGGCTGCCTCGCCGTTGAAGGCCTTGACAACGGTGTGGGCGCCAAAGTTCTCCTCGACCTGGCCATTGACCTTGCCAAGATACTGCTGTTGGCTGTCAAAGTGCTTCTGCGACTTGCCAACAATGAGGGCTAACACGCCCATGCTCAAGGGCAGCGTGAGCAGGGCGACGACGGTCATGACCCAGCTGATGGAGAACATCATGATGAGGATGCCGATAAGACTTGTGATCGAGGTAACGATCTGTGTGATGGACTGGCCAAGGCTCTGGTTGATGGCGTCGACATCATTGGTGATGCGGCTCATGACGTCACCGGTCTCGACTTTGTCGTAATACGAGAAAGGCAGCCGCATGATCTTGGCATCTATGTCGCGGCGCAGCTGGAAGCTTATCTTGTTGGAAACGCCCGCCATGATGAAGCCCTGTATGAACTGGAACAGCGAGCTCACGGCATACAGGCCGATAAGCAACAGCAGGATGCTGCCGATGGCAGTGAAGTCGGGGCCGCTTGAGGTGCCGGCGATCTGACCCATGATGCCGTTGAAAAGCTCGGTGGTGGCGTTGCCCATGACCTTGGGGCCAACGATGGAGAATACCGTGGAGGCAATGGCGAAGATGATCACCACGAGGATGGCAAGCCGGTAGCCGCTCAGGTAGCGGAGCAGCTTCTTGATGGTGCCCTTGAAGTCCTTGGCCTTCTCGCCAGGCATTATGTTTGCCATGGGGCCGCCACCCCGTTCGCCACCGGAGTTGCGTCCGGAGCCACCAGGAGTGCCGCGACGTGCAGGTGCGGGTGTGGAGGGGGCAGGGGTTGCGGGGCGCTTATCAGACATTATTCACCACCGCCCCTAAGCTCCTCTTCGTTGAGCTGGGAGGAGGCTATCTCGAGATAGGCGGGACAGGAGGCGAGGAGTTCGCGATGGGTGCCGTGACCGGCTATGACCCCGTCGTCTATAACGTAGATGTGGTCGGCGTCCATGATGGTGCTCACGCGCTGGGCCACGATGATGAGGGTGCTCTCTTTGGTATATTTGGCCAGGGCATGGCGCAGGGCGGCGTCGGTCTTGAAGTCCAGCGCCGAGAAGCTGTCGTCGAAGAGGAAGATGCTGGGGTGCACGGCCAGGGCGCGGGCGATGGAGAGGCGCTGGCGTTGCCCGCCACTCACGTTGGTGCCGCCCTGGGCAATCTCGAAGTCGAAGCCCTCTTCCTTCTCGTTAACAAAGTCGAGGGCTTGGGCCACCTCGGTGACCTTCTCCCTGTCCTCAAGGGTCATTGACGGGTTGCCATACGTGATGTTGTTTGCGATGGTGCCGCCCATGAGGACGCTCTTTTGGGGGACATAGCCTATATGGCTGCGAAGCTCGTGCTGGGCAGCATCCTTGACGTTGACGCCGTCGACCAGCACTTCGCCCTCGGTGACGTCGTAGAAGCGGGGGATGAGGTTGAGGATGGTCGACTTGCCGCTGCCGGTGGAGCCGATGAAGGCCGTGGTCTTGCCGGGATGGGCGACAAACGAGATGTTACACAGCGCGTTTTGCTCCGCACCCTCAAAACGGAAGCTCACATCGCGAAACTCGACGCAGCCCTTGTGTGCGGGGTCGATGGCGACGGGTGACACGGGGTCGACGATGGAGGGCTTGACCTCAAGGACCTCGGCGATACGTACGGCGCTTACGCTCGCGCGCGGGATAAAGATGAACATCATCGCGATGAACATGAAGCTCATGACCACCTGCATGGCGTACTGCATATAGGCCATCATGTCGCCCACCTGCATCTGCGACTCGGCGACCTGGTGCGCGCCTACCCAGATGATAAGGATTGAAAGGCCGTTCATGAACAGCATCATGACCGGCATCAGGAAGGTCATCGCGCGTTGGATAAAGAGGTTGGTCTTGGTGACGTTGTCGTTGGCGGCCTCAAAGCGGCCCTGTTCGAAGTCGTTGCGCCCAAAGGCGCGGATGACCATGAGGCCGTTGAGAGTCTCGCGTGCGACGAGGTTGAGCTTGTCGATGAGCATCTGGATGATCTTGAACTTGGGCATGACGATTATTATGAGGACGACGATCATGCACACGAGGAACAACACGCCCACGCCGATGATCCAGCTCATCGAGACCGACTTGTTAACGGCCATAAAGGTGGCTCCAACGCCCATGATCGGCGCATAGCAGATCAAGCGGATGCCCATGTTGAGCACCAGTTGCATCTGCGAGACGTCGTTAGTGGAGCGCGTGATGAGCGACGCGGTTGAGAAGCGGTCAAACTCGGCGTGGCCAAACTGCGAGACCTTGGAGAAGATGTCGCGACGCAGGTTGCGCGCCACACCGGCGCCGATGCGTGCCGAGAGAAAGCTTACCAGCACGGTTGCCACGCCGCTGATAACCGTGATGATGAGCATGAGGATCCCGATGCGCGTGATGTAGCTTATCTCATAATCCTGCATGTTGACGCCCAGCTCGCGGTAGAAGCCGGCGACGAGCATCGTGCCGCTCTGCTCGCGCAGTGCGCTGTCCATGCCGAGCGCCTGCTCGCGTGCGCTGTCAAAGATCGAGCGGGGGAGAAGGTCGAGCAACGGCTGGAGTTGGTAGACCTGCGCAAAGTCGATCTCCTGGATATTGGTGGCCGTGGCGTTCTCGCCGGTGCCATCGCCGGTGCCATCGCCAGTGCGGGAGCCGTCACTACTGTCGCTGGCGTTACTGGTCAGGTTGGCAAGCGCGTCGTTTTGCTCAAGGTTCTGGAGGGACTCGAGATCGACGGTTTCGCCCCGCGACATGCGGTCTTGAGCCTCCTGGGAGATAACCTCTTGTAAGGTGCCGTCCTCTTGGCGGGCCTGGATGTCCTTGAAGACGTTGACCATCGTCCAGGTGGCGGTACCAAAGGCGGCGTCCAATTGCTCCCGGTCCCCGGGCGTGATGTCGCTGTTGAGTACGTAGAGGCCCTTGCTCGCGGAGGCTGGGTAGGTGTCGAGATAGGGGGTCCCGGCCTTGTCCGCATCAGTGGATGCAACCAGGGTGTAGTTGCGGTTCACGAGCGCTACGTCGCCGCTGTCCATAAAGGTTTGGATAAAGGCGTATGCGTCGCTTGAGAGGGCCTGTGGCGAGCTGTCCTCGACGCCGCCCTGTTGGATGCCCACATTCACGATATTGCTCATGTAGTTGGGGAGGTTGAGCTCGCTCACCGCCTGAATGGCCAGCAACGCGACTGCGATGAGCAGCGACACGATGAAGGGCCTGAGATAACCTTTGAGTTTGAGCATTCCCTGAGGACGCCCCCTCCTGTTGCCTATTGTGTGATGTCGTGCAAAAGCACAGGGTATCAGTGTAAACCGTTACTGTTTTGGGTCAAGCGCTGTTGCCGACTTGTTGTTCGTGGTTTACACGGAGTTTACATCGTCAGGATATTTGAGAAGAAACCCCCGGCAATCAAGCCCCGGCTGTGTCTTGGTGTCTTCAGTTCAAATTAGCAAATAGAATTGGTACATATTGAAAACTAAAAGCGGTACAATATGATAACTGTCATTCTAAAGCCATGAAAGAGCGGACGCATGAAGTACCTCCCGCGCATCATTGACCAAGAGCTCCAACAACGGCTCCGAAGATCGGGCGCTGTGCTGGTCAGCGGTCCAAAAGCCTGTGGGAAGACAGAGAGCGCACGCCACCGTGCGGGATTACCTGGAGGCGCTTACCCGGCTCATGGTTATCGAGGACCTGCCAGCCTGGAACACCCACCTGCGGTCAAAAGCGCTGCTCAGAACCGCTCCCAAACGGCATTTTGCAGACCCTTCCCTGGCCGCAGCCGTGCTGGA
>JAITNB010000061.1 GCA_031290695.1 Coriobacteriales bacterium
GTTATTCTGCAAACCGCAGCATCGAGGGCCACCTCATAACCTCTTAATAATGAGGGGCCTTTAGAGAGGATGCTCTAATCCGCAACTTTTACTAGTCCAGGCACTCGAACTCCTCAAGACGGTCAGGGGCGAGGACGCGGATGGTGTGGCGGGTGCGTTCGATGATGCCTTCGGTTTCGAGGGTGTTGAGAAGGCGGCTGCAGGTGGTCACATGGATAAAGAGCATCTCGGCCAGTTGCTGGATGGTGATGTTTGACTCGATGGTATAGACGCCCTCGGCATCGGGTGTATGCACGGCGCAGAGTTTGCGTAGCCAGATGATGATGCGCTCCATCGACGAGGGTACACTGCCATTCGAGATGCGGTGGCCCATCTGCCCAAACGCCATATGGCAGACCATGATGAACTCATAGTAGATAGCGGGATCCTCCTGCATAATCTCATAGAGCTGCTTTTGCGTAAAGCCAAAGACGATGGTGTCCCTGGTGGCAACATAGTGCATCTTATACTGCCCCAACGACGCAATGCCGCCGTATTCGGCTGAGAAGGCATTACCCTCGTTACGGTAGAACAGCGTGGCGGGCTCCCCGTTTATCTTCGTGAACGAGCAGCGCAGCTGGCCCTTCTCCACATAATAGTAATAGAGGTCGTCGGGGTCGTTTGCCACGCTGATGATGTATTCGTCCTTGAAGAGTTTGCGCTTCTTGGCACGATCGATGTAACGGGCGATACCAAGGCGCTGGTAGGGCATCGTGGGAATCAGTATCGCCGTGAAATCCTCGACCGTAAGCGTGTGCGTCTGCGCCATTGGACTGTCCTTTTCCTCTGTGCTCCCCTTGTTTACTTGCATTGTACCCCTCCAAGCAGCTTAAAACCTCGTCATCCCCCGCCCCTCTGTGCTCTTTTTGTGCATAATCCACGCAAAAACCACGCATACGCCTGGTATTGAACCCAGCAACGGCATGGTTTTGTGATTGCAGGCACCAACCGTCAAGACCCGTTGATGCATTTCTTCTTTTCAGCCAAAGAAAACAACGCCCCTCTACCATGCTTCTAACAAACCGCCCGCCAACGGCGTATGGTAGACGACAAACGGTATGAAAGTAACGAGATCGAAACAGAGAGAAGGGATTCATATGCCAAGAAAAGGAATGATCATCGACCTGGCGCGTTGTGCTGGCTGTGGCAGTTGCGTGGTTGCCTGTCAGATGCAGAACAACACGCGGCCCGGCATTGCCTGGGTAAACCTCGACCGCTGCGAGTGGGGCGAGTACCCCCAGGCCGGCCGTGCGTACCTGCCGCATGCCTGTATGCAGTGCGACGAGCCGCCCTGCGTGGCCGTATGTCCCACCGGCGCCAGCTACACCACCGATGAAGGCGTGACCCTGGTCAACTACGAGGACTGCATCAACTGCGGCCAATGCGTGATTGCCTGTCCCTACGGCGCGCGCCACAGCAACAAGGGCGGCGACTTCTTCTTCGATTCCAGCGAGCCCTCCCCCTATGAGGCCGAGGGCGTCCAACGTGAGGACGTTATGGAGAAGTGCATCTTCTGCAACGACCTCGTCGCCGCAGGAGGCCAGCCCGCCTGTGTGGCCAACTGTCCTGGCAAGGCACGCGTCTTTGGCGACATCGACGACCCCGAAAGCGACATCTCCAAGAAGATCGCCGCCGGTGGCAAGAAGGTTGGCGCAACCGGTTTCTATTACACCGCGACCGCCGGCATGCCTGGTGACATGATCGCCTCCAAAGTCATGGTTGGTGCTGCCCCGGCAGCCACCCCCGAGGATGACGAGAAGAAGCCCACTGCCGCCGAGCCGGGTATCAGCCCCGTGGCCATAGGCGCCGGCGTGGTGGTCGTCGCCGCCGGTGTGGGCATAGGCGTCGCCGCCAAGAAGAACTCCGACAAGAAAAAGGCCGCGCAGGGCGTGGATAAGGACGGGGGGCAAAAATGAGGACCAGCAGCAGCAAGACCGTCGCCGCCAACCGTAACGCCCGCTTCGAGGAGGACCCCATGAACAGCACCGATCCCCAAGCCCCGCGCACCTGTGCCACTCCCCTTTCCCGCCGCTCCTTTGTGGCCGGTGCCGCGGTAGCGGGTGCCGCCCTCAGCGTTGGCGCGAGCGCCGGCGGCTTTGACTTCTTTCACCCTGCCGAGGCCTTCGCCAGTGAGGACTCCCCCGTCGAGATCAAGTACACCTATTGTGATATGTGCAACCACGTACCCAAATGCGGCATCGCCGCCCATGTTAGAGAGGGCAAGATCGTGCGCATCGAGTCGCGTGCGAAGTATCCCGCGACCCCGCTGTGCGCCAAGGGCATCTCGTCGTTGCAGGAGCTCTACGACCCGCATCGCGTGCTGCATCCCATGAAGCGCACCAACGCCAAAGGCACGGGCTCGCCCGAATGGGAGGACATCAGCTGGGACGAGGCCTATGCGACCATCGCCCAGAAGCTCAACAGCATAAAGGCCCAACACGGCCCCGACGCGGTGCTTTTCTACTGTGGCGACCCCAAGGAGCCCCGTGGTGCCATGCAGCGTCTCGCGACGGTCTTTGGCTCCACCAGCTACGGCACCGAGAGCTCTGTGTGTGCGGCTGCCAGCTGGATGTGCGCGCAGATGGTCTTTGGCCAGAACAGCATGGGGCAGGACCCCGGCGAGGCGACCAAGAGCGCCCTTATCTGGTCACTCAACCCCGCCTGGTCACAGCCCAACCGCTTCAACGGCCTCATGAGCGCCAAGGAGCGCGGCGTAAAGTTTGTCGTCGTCGATCCCCGCATCACGCCCACGGTATCCGGCCTGGCAGATATACACCTGCAACTGCGTCCTGGCTCCGACGGGGCCCTGGTCGCAGGCTTTATCAACCAGCTCATCGTACAAGGCCTCTACGACAAGGAGTTTGTCAAGGATTGGACCGTGGGCTTTGAGGAGCTCAAGGCGTATGTAGCCGAGTACACGCCCGAGAAGGTCGAGGAGATCACCTGGGTACCGGCCGATAAGCTCATCGAGGCGGCCACGCTCATCGGCACCACCGCACCCAGCACCCTCGTGACCAGTTCAAAGGGTGCCTGCCACACCACCAACGTGGGCAACTTCCAACGTGCCGTGTTTATGATTCCGGCGCTGTTGGGGAGCCTTGACGTTACCGGCGGCCTCGCACTTGGCCCAGGCCTGCCCTTTGACTATGCGGCGTCAACCCCTGGCTTCCAGCTTGAGACGCTGTACAACGAGCAGGGCTATCAGAGCCGCCGCCTCGACAAGGATGACTTCCCGGTGTGGGCGAAGTACTACAAGATGATGCAGACCGTGCTTCTCCCCGAGTATGTGGCCGAGGGCAAGATACGTGCCGGCGTGCTGTTGGGTGCCAACGCGATGATGTGGCCTGATACCCCCAAATACCAGGAGGCCATCAAGAACCTCGAGTTCTCGGTCGCCATCGACTACTATATGCGGCCTTGGACCCATGACTTCGTTGACATGCTGCTGCCTGCCGCAATGTGCTACGAGCGCATGGCCCCCTTTGCGATCTTTGGCCGCAAGATATTCCTGCGTGAGCCCGTAATCGAACCGCTGGGCGAGGCGCGCGAGGACTGGCAAATCATCTTCGAGATAGGCACGGCACTGGGTTTTGGGGAGCAGTGCTTCAACGGCAGCGTCGAGGCCGCCCTTGAGGAGATGCTCAAGACCACCGGCCTTGAGGTCACGATGGCCGACCTGCGCGCGAACCCCGAGGGCTTCGAGGTTCCCGGCCCAGCGCCCGAGGAGAAAAAGTATGCCAGCGGCAAGCTGCGCAAGGACGGCGCTCCCGGCTTTGGTACCGCGTCGGGCAAGGTCGAGTTTAGCTCGACTGTGCTCAAGGACCTGGGCTTCGAGGGGCTGCCTGTCTATGAGGAGCCCGTACACAGCCCCGTTACCGCCTCGGGCGACGATGTAAACTACCCGCTGGTGCTCAACACCGGTTCCCGCGTGCCATACTATACTCATAGCAAGTTGCGCGACCTGCCCTGGCTCAACCAGTTCATGCCCAACCCCGTGGTACGCATGAGCCCCCAAGATGCCGCCGCACGTGGCCTCACCGAGGGCGAGCCCGTGCGCGTGTTTAACCAGCAGGGTTCCATCGAGATGGAGCTTGAGGTCACCAACATGGTGCTCCCTGGCGTGGTTGACATCTTCCACGGCTGGCACCAGGCCGACGTCAACCTCCTCACCACCCGCGACTTCGACCCCATCACCGGCTTCCCGCCCTTCTCCTCCGGCCTCTGCCAGGTCGAGAAGCGCTAGAAGTACCGGTCACGGATAACCACGCAACAGGGCAAGGGCCGGAAGTCTCCCACTTCCCGGCCCTTGCCCTGTTACGTATGCGTTGTAAGGCGGCTTACAAGGGGGCATTACACCCCTCCGAGCAGGAACTTCCAAATCGGCACCACTTCAATCCGCGCATCTCCCTGTTCGATTATGCGCTCGTCATCCAGGGTGATGATCAGGAGCCTTCGAGCCTCAAGCCTCTTGCCAACATCGAGTATCGCCCTTGTCTCCCGTACCTCTGTCTCATGATCCTCGATGCTGTAGCAGGCCTGGATTGCCAACTCGTCGCTAGGGATATAGAAATCAACCTCCAGGTTCCTTTTGGCAAAGAAGTACTCCTTGCCCCGTCTCCGCAGCTCAACGGCAACCATGTTCTCCAAGAGCCGGGTTTGGGGATTCATGAGAAAAAGACCGAGTATGCCGTTGTCGACGAAATAGTACTTCTTATGCGTCTCCCTCTCACTGAACTTTGCCCAGTAATTCGATACCCCAAAAACAAGGTAGGACTCATCAAGGTATGAGATATACTCGGATATCGTCGACACCCCGATTGCCGTTCCCGTTGACTGGATGCTATTCTTAACCCTGTTAAGCGAGATCGCGCTTTGCACGCTTTCGGCCAGTTTCTTGATAAGGAGCCTGAGGGCAAGACTGTTCCTAACCTTATAGCGCGCCATAAGGTCGCCATAGAATATCTTTTGATAGAGGTTCTCCAACCAGGAGCGCTTTTCTTTAAATACCTGTATCTCAGGGAAGCCGCCAAACCTGAAGTACTCGTCGAATGCCCTGCGTATATCATGTCGTTGCGGCCCATATTCCCAATTCCCTTCAACAATGACGTCGCGGGCCTGGAGGAACTCTCTGAATGAGAATGGCAGGATTTCCTTGATCAGGAACCTTCCACCAAGGGTACTGGCAACCTCGCGGCTGAGCATGGTGGCGTTGCTGCCTGTCACAAATACCCGATGCTTGGAGTCTGCCAGCCGCCGCACAAACGTATCCCACCCTTCGATGATCTGTATCTCGTCAAAGAAGCAGAGGGGCTTTTGCCCAAAGAGCTCCTGATGGGCATCGATCACAAGGTGCAGGTCATTCGTTGTTAGCCCCAGTAAGCGCTCATCCTCGAAGTTGATATAAAGGACCCTATCCATCGCCATACCGCACGCAAGGAACCCCTGTATCGCCTGGAACATGCAGTAGGTCTTGCCAGCGCGTCTGGGCCCTATAAAAACATAATTACCCTGATCCTCAAGGGAGATGTCACGCTCCATCACCTGCACCTGCCCAATAAACTCGTGATTCTCCAGAATTATCGTCTTGATACTATCCTTTTCCATGACTTCTCCTTCTGCCAGGCAACCCGACAACAGCCAACAATCAGTCTCAGGCATCAAGGTCGCGAACAGGTCGAGTTCTCAACAATATTTCCTATATATAGGATAATAACATATATTTTTATCTTGTATATAAGATATTTTAGACAGCTTACAGCCGTGCGATCACCGCATCGGCGTACGCGGCGGTGCCTACGCTGCCTGTGGTGGAGCCGGTAAGGGCGCGCTTGATGTCGTAGGTGACGCTGGTGCCCTCGGCGAGCACGGCGCGTAGGGCGTCCAGTATGCTCTGGGCGGCGGGGCGCTCACCCAGATGCTGGAGCATGAGCACGGCTGAGAGCAGCTCGGCCGTGGGGTTGGCCTCGTCAAGCCCCGCGTGGGCCGGTGCCGAGCCATGCACCGGCTCAAACACGGCGCAGTCGTCGCCGATATTCGCCCCGGGAGCAATCCCCAACCCGCCCACCAGCCCCGCGCAGAGGTCGCTCACAATGTCGCCGTAGAGGTTGGGCAGCACCAGCACATCAAAGCTGTGGGGGTCCAGCACGAGCCCCATGCAGGTGGCATCGACGATACGGTCCTCAAACGCGATGCGCCCCTCATACTCTGCGGCCACCTTGCGCGCCTCGCGCAAAAAGAGCCCGTCCGAGTATTTGAGGATGTTGGCCTTGTGCACCGCAGTGACCTTCGCGCGCCCGTTGGCGAGCGCATACTCAAACGCCCAGCGCACGATGCGCCGTGAAGCGGTGACCGAGAGAGGCTTGATGGAGATGCCAGAGTCGCGCAGGATGGTGCCGGCGCCCTGCTCCTCACAGTATTCGATGAGTCCCAGCGCCCCGGCAGACCCTTCCTCAAACTCGACGCCGGCATAGAGGTCCTCGGTATTCTCCCTTACCAACACCAAGTCGACGTCCTCGTAGCGGGCACCGGTCCCTTTAAGCGAGAAGGCCGGGCGCAGGTTCGTATAAAGGTTGAGCTCCTTGCGCAACGCCACGTTCACGCTGCGAAACCCGCTGCCCACCGGCGTTGTGACCGGCCCCTTAATGGCGACTTTGTTGCGGCGAATCGACTCGATGGTCGTTTGCGGCAGCGGGGTACCGTGGGTATCCATGAGGTGTGCGCCGGCCTCGGCAACCTCCCAGGCGATGTCAACGCCGGTCGCGCTAACAACACGCCGCATCGCCGTGGTTATCTCGGGGCCAATGCCGTCACCGGGAATGAGGGTTACTAGGTGTTGCGCCATCGCACACAGCTCCTTAAGCTCGTGGTTGCGCCCAAGACATGGGGCAGGGATGTTGAAGTGATTATTCTACTATATAACCGTGCTGTGTTTGCGATCACGCACGTCAACCCGTCGCGCACGCTGTCAAACACAAAGGAACTGCCACTCTCTGTGCCGTATCAGCACGCATCATGAGCGCGCAAAAGCGATGAGGTCAGCAACGTCACCGAGGGTTTGGTCTGCTTTTCTTAACGCCTCAATATAAGTTCTCCGCGCTGTATTGTCCTCGATGATACTGATGGAGCCCCAGGTAAAAACCGGGTATCCAAGTGCCCGTATCAACTGGTCGGCCATCTGCCGTGCGTGACGTCCATTTCCATTCTTGAAGGGGTGGATACGAACCATATCCCAATGGAACCGCACGACTGACTCGTCAAGCTCAGTTTGACTGTTCTGGCTACCCTTGAATTGTTCTGCCGCATTGAGCAACAGGTTGAGCACGCGCTCCCGTATCTGTTCAGGGTACACTCCGATATTCGTCAGTCTGGTGCGATAGTGGCCTGCCCATGCCCACACATCGCTGTACATCGCCCTATGGACCTCTCTTACGACGTGTTCCTGCAAGAGGTATTCAACATCCATGTATCGTTGTGGATGGTTGTTGAACAGTATCTTCGCTTTGAGGATATTCTCTGCTTCGATCAGATTCAAGTCACCACGCGTAGTCACATAGTTGGGAATAAGACCTTCAATATCCTCATCGGTTAAAGGGGTGGCACCATAGGGTGTTGTGAATTGCTCAATCATGGTTATTCCAAAGGATGTGTGAGTTGATAAGGGTCTCAATAACACCGGAATCGAGCAGAGGGGCAGTGTAGTCCTGAGCTTCCAGTTTCATAGTCTGCCGTGTCTCCTTTGCCAATCTATCGGCAACCAGCTGTGCCTGCTGTTGCACCATGTCCTCCAGACTTCTGTTAGGGATAAGTGCATAAACAAGACTGCAACCCATTGCTTCCGCAGAACGCTTCAAGGAATCAAGGGTCACCGCTCCAGAGGATTCCTGACGTTCGATGGACTGCACGGCCGAAGCACTGATGCCTCTGCTGGTATGCGGTTTTCTGGATGACCGCATCCGTGAGCCAAGCTGCTCTCTTGACATCCCCAATGCCTCACGGATTGCCCGCACCCATCCGTTCTTAGGGGGTGCAATGCCTTGTAGCTCTGTAAGGCGTATCGTGTTGTTATCGAGTATCCTGCGAGCCTGCCTATTTCGCTCCAATCGCTTCATGCTGTTCCAATCATTAATATATTAGTGAAATACTTATCAATAATCATTATTATAGCAATGAAATATTAAATTGCAACTGAATATCTAACGCATCGCAAATACCGTGTTGACCTTGCAAAGAGTGCAAAGCTCCAAGGCTCAAGTTGACAAGGGAAACGTCCCCTCAACTGAACTGCTCGAACTGCTGAGCGATACAAGACCGCTAGTGAGCGCTCCAAGGGAGGCCTTGTAGCTCGGCTAAGGTGAAGACGGGGCCGTCGAGGCAGATGTACTTGCCGCCTATGTTGCAGCGGCCGCATTTGCCTATGCCGCACTTCATGCGCATCTCCAGGGTCGTAATGATGTCGTGGGGGTCAAACCCGGTCTTCTCCAAAGCCTCAAGGCAGGTCCTGAACAGGCTGGGACCGCCGCAGAGCACAGCCACCCGGTTATCGGTGGCGAAGCTCAGGCTTTCAAGGAAGGGTGCCGTGTAGGCAACCGCGCCGTCCCAGTCGTCGCTGCCGTGATAGACGCTCACGTGCATGTGGGTGTTGGGCTCATGGGGCCACACGTGGAGGATGTCTTGCATAAAGAGCAGGTCGTCCTTGGTGCTGCCGCTGTAGACGAGGTCGATGCGGCCGTAGTCGCTACGATGGGCCAGGATGAAGGTCAGAAGCGACCGCAGGGGCGCCAGGCCTATGCCGCCGCCCACAAACAACACGTCCTTGCCCTTGCAGGAGTTATACGGAAACCAGTTGCCATAGGGGCCGCGCAGCCCCACCTGGTCGCCAACGCCCAGCATGTGCAGCTGCTCTGTGACATACCCCACGCGCTTGACCGTGAACTCCAGGTAGTCGTCGCCCTGTGAGGACACGCAGAACATGCACTCGCCGTAGGGCAGGGCGCTGAGCATGGCTGTCTGGCCAGGCTCACAGGCAAAGGGCCTGCTGCCGTCAAGCGCTTGGATGCGCAACGCCTTGACGTCCGCAGTCTCCTGGGTGATGCCCACCACCTTGCAGACAACCGGAGTGAGCGGTGCGGCGGCGCGGGCGCAGTCATGCCCAATCTCAACGTGCGACATCGCAGGCTCCTATCTCGTCGATGAGGCAGGTGATGTCCACCGCCACGGGACACTTCTCAACGCAGCGCCCGCAGCCCACGCAGAGCATCTTGCCGTACCGGTCCTCAAAGAAGCAGAGCTTGTGCATAAAGCGGTTGCGCACCCGCTCCTCCTTGCTGGGGCGGGGGTTATGCCCGCCCGCCATCTGGGTGTACTCGCTAAACATGCAACTGTCCCAACAGCGAAACCGCAGGCCCTCCTGGGCGCGGTTTTCCTGGCTGATGTCAAAGCAGTGGCAGGTGGGGCACAGATAGGTGCAGGTGCCACAGGTGAGGCACTTGTCGGCCAGCTTCTCCCAGATGGGGTGCTCGTACATATGCTCGAGCTTCTCCCGTACTCCCACTATGTTCACGGCAAGGCTGCAGGAGACAGGCGCGGCAAGCGTGGCGGGCAGCTCCCCCTCCTCGAGGAAGGGCTCCCAGGACACCAGGGCCTCGATGCCCTTCTGGGTCTGCGCGGCTACGGCCCAGACGCTGGGACCGCCAGTGAGCTGGATGTCGGCACCAGGCGCGTGGGTGGCCTCAAGGCCCATCGAGTCGCAAAAGCAGGTGGGGGCCGGCGCGGTGCAGGCCATCGCCACCGTGAGCAGCCCTGCACGGCGCGCCGCATAGAAGTCGTCAACATAGCCCTTGGAGAGAAACACGTCGTCCATGCACTCGATGCTGCGCATATCGCAGGAGCGCACACCAAACAGCACCATACGGTCATCGTCATGGCAGGGGTCGATAAAGGCGGTGCCCTCGCTGTCGAAGCCAAACCGGTACATCTTCTGGGTCTGGGGAAAGAGCAGGTCCTTGGGCGGCATGACGGTGTTCACAACCTCAAACGCCGGCTCGTCCTCGCTGGTGTACAGCGCATACCTGGTCACCCCATCGACGTGCTTGGGGATATAGAGCTGGGCATCCCTGGCAAGGGCATCCAGCAGGTCCTGGAGTCGTTCTTTCTTGAGTAGCATCTGCACACCTCCTACATGAATTCCTCGACGTCGCCCTGGTCATAGCTGCCAAGGGCGGGGAGCCCGGCATCGTCCAGGCCCGCCTCGTCAGCCTCGAACAGCCGCTCGAGGTCCCGTATCATCTTGCGGTTGAGCGCCATGAGTGGCAAGTCCATAGGACACACCCGCTCACATTGCCCGCACTCGATGCATCGGTCGGCAATATGAAAGATCCGCGTGAGCCCATAGAAGCGGTTCTCGGGCAGGTTGTTCTGCTTGCCCTGCCAGCCCACGCGCTGCGTGTCGACGAAGCACTCACGGCAGCTGCAACAGGGACACACGTCCCGGCAGGCATAGCAGCGTATGCAGGTGCGAAAAACCTGGTCAAAGTATTCCCGACGCTGTGCCACGCTCATGGCCTCGATGGCCTCGACGCTTGCGAACCGGCCCTCACTTGTGGTTGCGGGCGGCTGCGCGACCTCGGCAGCCAGCAGCTCGTCGTAGACCACCGGGTTGGGGTGGGTACACACCGTGCACGTATCCAAAAGCTCCTCGGTCACCCGGTCGCGCATGCCGGGGCAGGGCAGACCCAGCAGGTACACGTCCTCGCGAGCAATCTGGCCGTCGGCTATAAGGCGGTTAATGCCGCGCGCGTCGCAGCCCCGCGCGCACACCGCGACCCTGCCCCGATGCTTCTGGTCGAGCACGTACTTGGCAAGGCTGTTCACGCAGTATTCATCGAAGATAAGGCCGCCCGCATCGCTTGGTTCGCGGATAAAAACGGGCGTGCTCTGATTCGCAAACCGCCCACGTCCCCAGCCAATGACCACGGCAACCGTGCCGTCGCGCAGCAGCTCGGCGGCGCGGCGCTGGAGCTGCTCCTGTGCGGCCGCCATCGCCTGTTGCTGCCCGGTGCTGGCCGCAGGGGCAGTGCCGCTGCCGCCGGTGCCGCCCACAGCGGCGCTCATTGGAGGCTCCCCTGCGCGAAGTTGAGGGGTCCCAGGGCGCGGACCTCCTCGCAGACCTTGATAACGGTGTCGCGAAACTTGCCGGCCTCCGAGCCGGATATCCAGCGCACCTGAAACCGCTCCGGCTCGATGCCGGTGTACTCAAGCAGGCGCTTGAACGCCATCATCCTGCGCCTGGCATAGTAGTTGCCCGACACATAGTGGCAGTCCCCAGGGTGGCATCCGCACACCAGCACGCCGTCGTATCCCCGGTTGAAGGCATTGATCACGTACTGCGGGTTGACCCGCCCTGAACAGGGTACGCGCAGCAAGCGGATGTTCGCAGGGTAGTTCATACGGTTGAGCCCCGCCAGGTCGGCACCAGTATAGGTGCACCAGTGGCAACAGAACGCCAAGACACGTGGCTCAAAGTTGACAGGGGACGTTTCCCTTGTCAACCCCTCTGTCAACCCCTCTGTCAACCCTGGGGCGGCAGCGGGCGGGACAGGCATGGTCTTCTCCAAGGCTACCATAGGGCCTCGACCTCCCTCATGATCTGTTCGTCAGAGAACCCGCGCAGGTCCATGGCACCCGAGTGGCAGGCCACCGTGCAGGCGCCGCAGCCCTGGCACAGGCCGGGGTTGACCTTTGCGACCTGCCGGGTGACCTTGCGGGAGTTCTCGCGCAGGGTGACCTCCTCCAACGTGATGGCCGTGTAGGGGCAGATGGCCACACAGGCACCGCAGCCGTTGCAGCGCGCGGTGTTGGAGTCGCAGATCATCGCGTTGGACTCCAGCTCGTTGCGCGCAAAGAGGATGCAGACCTTGGCGGCGGCGGCCGAGGCCTGTGCCACCGAGTCGGGGATGTCCTTGGGGCCTTGGCAGGTGCCGGCCAAGTAGATGCCCGCCGAGTTGGTCTCGACCGGGCGCAGCTTGGGATGGGCCTCGCTGAGCCAGAGGTCCTTGTCGCGCGTGACACCCAGCATACTGCCCAGGCGGTCGGCGGCGGGGGCGGGAACCATGGCCGTCTCGAGCACCACCAGGTCGGCATCGACGCTCACGGCCTGGCCGCTCAAGGTGTCCTCGCCCAGGCAGACAAGCTTGCCGCCTTGCTCGTATATCTTCGACACGCGGCCGCGCAGGTAGACGGCGCCGTCATGCTGCGTGTTCATGTAGAACTCGTCGTAGCCCTTGCCCGGCGTGCGCACGTCCATGTAAAAGACGTAGCACTGGCCGCCGGGAACCTTGTCGAGGTATTGATGGGCGTGTTTGGCGCCATACATACAGCACGCACGCGAGCAGTAGCTGCGGCCCTTGTTGGGGTCGCGCGAGCCCACGCATTTGACGATGACCACCGTCTTGGGCTCGCTGTTGTCGGAGGGCCGCAGGATATGCCCCTCGGTGGGGCCCGACGCGTTGACCAGGCGCTCGAACTGGAGGCCCGAGATCACATCAGCGTACCGGCCGCCCCCATACTCGCCGTAGATCTGCGCCCAGTCGATAAGGTCGTACCCGATGGCGATGACGATGGCGCCATAGGTCTGCGTGGTCGTCTGGCCCACATCGTCAAAGTGGATGGCACCGGTGGGGCATATCTTCTCGCACACGCCGCACTTGTCACTGGTGAGCTTGCGGCAATGGGCGGCATCGATGGTGGGCTTGCTGGGAACCGCCTGGGCAAAGGGCGTGTAGATCGCCTTGCGCAGCCCCATACCCTGCTCAAACTCGCTGGCGACCTTGGTGGGGCATTTGGTTTCGCACATGCCACATCCGGTACAGGCTGCGTAGTCGATGTACTTTGGCCTCTCGCGAACCGTAACCTCGAAGTTGCCCACATAGCCGCTCACCTGCTCGACCTCGGCGCAGGTCATGACGGTGATGTTGGGATGCGCGCCCACGTCGGCCATCTTGGGCGTACAGATACAGGCCGAGCAGTCCATCGTGGGAAAGGTCTTGTCAAGCATGACCATCTTGCCGCCCAGCGACGCCTCGCGTTCCACGATGGTGACCGCGTACCCCGCGTCGGCGATGTCCAGCGCCGTCTGCATGCCCGCGATACCGCCGCCAATCACCAGCGCCCGCTTGTTAACGGGGATCGAGATCGTAGAGAGCGGCGCGTTGCGGTCAACCTTGGCAACCGCCATCGTAACGAGGTCGATGGCCTTGCGCGTGCCCTGCTCCTTGTCCTTATGCACCCAGGAGCACTGCTCGCGTATGTTGGCAATCTCGAGCAGATAGGGGTTGATACGCGTCGACTGGAGCATCTTGCGAAACGTGAGCTCATGCATACGCGGAGAACAGGAGCCGATGACGATACGGTCGAGGTCGTACTCCTCGATGGCGTCCCGTATAGCCTGTTGCCCCGGGTCGGAGCAGGTGTACTTGTTGTCCACGGCAAAGGCCACATGCGGGAGGTCGCGTGCGGCCTCGACCACGCGCGCAATGTCAATGGTCGCCCCTATGTTTGAGCCGCAATGACAGATAAAGACGCCAATCCTGCTCATGGTGCGACCACCTCCTTGCTGGTAAGGCCCGGTACCGGCCAGAAGTGCCGGTCAAGGCCAAGCTCATGTTGTTCGCCGCCCAGGGCATAGCCCAGCAGCTCGGTAAAATAGAAGATTGGGAGGTCAAAGGGCAGCGCCCGTGTACGGTTGACCTCGGCCTCGCGCATGTCGAGGTTGAGCATACACAGCGGACAGGCAGTGACGATGGCCTGGGCCCCGTTGGCGGCGGCGTTGGCAAAGATGCGCTCCAGCAGCCCCCTGCTGCCCTTGGGCAGGGCAATCTGATGCGACGCCCCGCAGCACTCGGTCTTAAACGCCCACGCCACCGGCTCGGCCCCCGCCAGCGCCATGAGCCCGTCCATGCTCTGCGGGTCTTCCGTATCGTCAAAGGCACACACCGCCGGCGGCCGCACCAGCGCACAGCCATAGTAACAGGCGACCTTGAGCCCTCCCAAGTCCCGCACCATCGTGTTGCGGATACGGTCGCGCACGTCCTCGACCGCTAATATCTCAAGCAGGCCCAGCACCTCGGCGGAGGCGGCATAGGGCATCCCGATAAGCTCCTCAAGATGTGTGCGGTTCTGCTCGCTCTGGCGGGCGTGGAACACCGTGTTCTTGAGCGAGAACGAGCATCCTGCGCAGGGTGCCAGCACGTCCAGCGGCTCACCCATCTGCTCGGCGAGCGCCAGGGAGCGGGCGGGCAGTGCGTGCCCGAGGTCGGTGTTGGTCAAGCGCGCGGCCGAGGTGCCGCAGCAGCACCAGTCGGGTATCTCGACCAGTTCGATCCCGACCTTATCCAAAAGGAAGTTGGTGGAGAGGGTGAAGGGGATGCCCGTCGAGTCGGCCGAGCAGCCGGGGAAGTAGGCGTACTTGGTCATTGCTGCTCCCCTCCCAGGCACCGGTCGATGAGGTGCCGCACGGCATCGCGGTCCTTCACGCGGTTGAGACGGGGGCCGATCATCCCCTTTGCCGCCATCTTGGGCGCGTTGAGGACATCCTGGAACAGGTGGCCCGACTGGAGGTTGTAGCGCGCGGCAAGGATGGCCTCGTTGGACCTGCCGCTGCTGCGTATGCCGGCGATAAACAGGTCGTCAAAGACGTCAGGCTCACGCAGCGGCCGCAGGCCTGCGCGTTTGGCGGCGTGGCGAACCGCGAGCATGAGTGCGGCGATGTCAACATTTTGCGGACAGCGCACCGAGCACACGTTGCATTGCGCACACACCCAGGGGGCATGTGCGGTGAGGGCTTTTTGATGGAGCCCGAGCTGCAGGGAGCGGATGACCATGCGGGGCGCCAGATCCATCTCTGCGACCATGGGGCATCCGGCCGTACACTTCCCACACTGATAGCAGTCGTCAAGGGACACTCCCGCATCCCTGGCAATCGCGGCGATAGCCTGTTGGTCCGCTTCCCCCGCCCCAGAAAGCCGTACGGTGTCCATAGCTGCCTCCTCTGGAGGGGTTGGGGACATTAGGCTAATGATTTTACGGCCGTGACGGGCCTTGGGAAACCATGTTTACGTCCGTCAAGTTCACAGAGCGCCGCAAACGGTTAGACTGGCGGCGTGCGGTAAATCGAACGGCTCAATGTTGGCGGTCAATGGTAGAGGCCCCGCAAGCGGCCGCTCTGCCCAAAATCGCCCTTATGCGGCCTTGCCCGCCCCTTACATGAAGGGAAATACGGTAGAATAGGTGGCCAGCAAAGGGCTATGGGCATGGCAGCGCACCGCATGGCCGTCAGGGAGGACACCCGGTATGAAGATCACCGTTGTAGGCATGGGGTACGTGGGGCTGTCGGTTGCCTGCTTGCTCGCACAGCATAACAGCGTGACAGCGCTCGACGTCGTCGCCGAGAAGGTGGCGGCGGTCAATGCGGGGCGCCCGCCGTTCTCCGACCCCGAGATAGAGGACTTCCTCGCGCACCGAGAGCTCGACCTCACCGCGACGGACGACCCACAGGCCGCGTACGCTGGTGCCGACCTCGTCATCATCGCGACGCCAACCGACTACGACGATGAGAGGGACTGCTTTGACACCTCGACCGTCGAAGCGGCTCTCGCCCTCGTCGTGCGCATCAACCCCCAGGCCTGCGTCGTGATACGCTCCACAGTACCCGTTGGCTACACCAACGGGCTCGCGCGCCTCCACCCCTCCCTCAGGCTGCTCTTCTCCCCCGAGTTCTTACGCGAGGGCCGCGCGCTCTATGACAACCTGCACCCCTCGCGCATCGTTGTTGGCGTGCCGTCTGCCCGCCCCGAGCTCCAGGCCCCCGCACAGGCATTCGCAGGCCTGCTCGCCCAGGGCGCTGCTGCGAGCGGCACAGGCACGGCGGGCGCAGGCACGGCCCCGGCCACCAGCATCCCGCAGCTGGTCATCGGCTCGACTGAGGCCGAGGCGATCAAGCTCTTTGCCAACACGTACCTCGCGCTGCGGGTGTCGTTCTTCAACGAGCTCGACACCTTCGCCGAGCTGCACGGCCTCGATCCGGCGCAGATCATCAAGGGCGTTGGCCTCGACCCGCGCATCGGCGGCCACTACAACAACCCCTCGTTTGGCTACGGCGGCTACTGCCTGCCCAAGGACACCAAGCAGCTCCTCGCCAACTACCAAGACGTCCCCAGCAACCTCATAGCGGCCATCGTGGACGCCAACCGCACACGCAAGGACTTCGTCGCCGGACAAGTCATCGCCCGTGGCCCAGGCGTCGTTGGCATCTACCGCCTTACAATGAAGGCAGGCTCCGACAACTACCGCCACTCCTCGATACAGGGCGTGATGAAGCGGATAAAAGCCAAGGGCATCGAGGTCATCGTCTACGAGCCTACCCTGCAGGAGGGAGAGTTCTTCCACTCAAGGGTCGTCAACGACCTCGAGGCCTTCAAGCGCGAGGCAAGCGTGATCGTCGCCAACCGCTGCCATGAGGAACTGGACGATGTGGCCGAGAAGGTCTACACCCGCGACCTCTGGCAGCGCGACTGAGCCTTGGGCAAGGCCTTACTCCCAGTAATAGCCAAAGCGTTCGATGTCGCGTTCGTGCGGCGGTGTTGGAAGGATTATTCAGGGCGTGAGGAAGGTGTCCAATGCTGTTTGCTCGTCCTCCTCAAAGCTGATCTGCCCAAGCTCACTTGCACGAACCTCGCCTACCTCGCCATACTGGTAGAGTTGGTCGAGCATCTCGATGGCTGCCCGAATGCGGGTGCGCAGCAGATAGCCGTAGCGATCAGTTGCCGCAAGGAAGTCCTCGCCGCTCATCCGGGGTTCCCAGCCAAAGGCGCTGCCATGACAGGTGAGTATCCCCGCAAGAACCTCCGCCGTCTCCTCGCGACTGAGGGGCGCCAGCTGAGTCGCCTTTGCTATGGAGTTGAGCGTCGATGTGATGGTGGCTTTATCCGCAGGGGTGAGCGCCTCATTGGTATCCAAGCCCTCATGCTCAAGCTTTCCCTCGATGACATCGGGCACAAACGACGCGTTAAACGCAAACAGTGCGTAGCTGCGCTCCAATCGCTCGCCTTTGAGGAATCGATCCATGTTGAGGTAGGCTTTCTGTCGGGACTTCCTCCCCAACCGCCCCACTAACTCGGCCTCGTCAAAGAGGATGACCCAGCCCTCATAACCCTGCGTCCTGAACAGCTGCGAGAGGAACGAGAGGTAATCGCCGGTGTGCTTCGTCTTAACAAAGTTGCTGTTAAATACCGCAGTCTCGCCAAAGACATGTCGATATACCTTGCGTACTCCTGCGGCTGTCATGAAATCGCCTTCGATATCGGCAGCAAGCAGGTACTTCTCCTCATCATCCTTTGTGCCCAGATACGCCTTGAGCACGTAGTAGAGTTTGTTAGTTTCTAGGTGGGTAAGGCAGTATTCAAGCAATGTGGAGGTCGAGCGCGAGCCCAGCGACAACTGCTCGAGTGCCGACGCGACCCCCGGCTGTCGGCTGCCCGGGAGGTAGGTTCCCTGCACGATCTTCGCAAACAGTTGCGGCAGGTTCGACAGCGGCGTCTCCTTGCTCAGAGTTACGGTGCTCACCACCATGTTCTGCTCGTGGGCGCGGTTTAATACCATGTTGAGCAGATGCGTCTTGCCTTCTCCGTATTTTGCCGAGATGACTCTGCCGCTTGAGCCTTTGCTGGACGCTACCCCATCCAAAGCGTCATCTATCTCGCCCAGTATCTTTGGGCGGGCGGAGGAGAAGTGTCTGCCAACCTCAAAGGAAGGGACACCGGAGCGCAGGGCCTCGATTATCCTTCTGGCTTCGAACCTGGCATCAAACGCGGCAGCGAGGCCGGTGGTGGACCCTACCTCAAGCTTTGCATCGAATTCGCTCATATTCCATCGCCCTCAAGTTGTCTTTCGACCTTTTCCAGATCGATGATGTCGGCAAAACGGTTCACCTTGTCGCTGCTTATCTCATTCTGGATGCGCATCCAGAGGGCCTGGTAGGATTTCAGGCCTTTTGTCTCATCCTCCAGCAAGCTGCGATCCATCGCGAACACAATCATAAAACAGCCGAGCGTGTCGATGCCGTCGATAAGCTCACGGATGCTCTCATAGGCATCCTCGCGACGCATCTTCGTGTAGCGGACTTCTTCCAGAACCGAAGTCTCGATCAACATCTCCAAGTCGTCTACTGCCACGGCTATGCCCGCAAAGCCCGCAATCCTGACGACCTCCAGGAGCGAGCACAGCATGTGTCGTGCGTTATGCCGCGTGATGCGCGAGGGGGACAGTCCGAGCTTGCGCAACGTGGCTATGCGCACGCCCTTTTCGCCAGAAAGCCAACTGAGCAGCTGCGCCTCGGATTCAGGATCCAGCGCCGGGTAGCCCAGATACCCGCTGGTGATGAGGGCTGATGCCAGGGCAAAATTATTGTCTATGCCACGGTTGTTGAAGAACAGCTCGCTCAACTGCGTCCGTATCTCCCGCTTCGTGAGCGGGTCAAAGGAGTTGTTCGTCTGCAGAAGATCCGTGAAGCACATGCCCTCGGGTATGTCTCC
>JAITNB010000079.1 GCA_031290695.1 Coriobacteriales bacterium
AGGGCCTTGTCGCTGGCGGGGACATACGCGGCGCCGATGACGGGCAGGCCGCAGACGCATACCGCCTGTAACCGCTCCATCACCTCGTGCGGCGGCAGGTACGCGCGAAGCCAGATGTCGAGGTACTCGTCAAGGCCGGCGGTCCCTACTGGCAAAGCAGGGCCAAAGGCATGCTTCATGTGGACGTTGAACCCCTGCGAGACGGCATAGGGCAACGCGGCACGCCGGATGGTGCGCTCAAGTGCACGCACGACCTCAAGATGCGACAGGAAGCGCAGCCGCCCGGCCTTGCGATAGTTGATGCGCAGTCTAAAGCTTCCCTCATCCACGAGACGGCCCTCCTAACACGACGGCGACGTCGAGGTCCTGGCATACCCCGCAAGCGGTGCAGCCGGTAAAGGAGCAGTCGGGGGTCACGAGCCCCTCCTGCGCGCGCCCGTACTCCGCGCGCAAAAACGCCTTGCCCACCCCGCAGGAGATATGGTCCCAAGGCAGGGGCCCGTCAAAGCCGTAGGCCCTCTGGGCAAGCCCCTCGACGGATAGGCCCAGGTTCTGGGCGGCTTGCTGCCAACGGCCAAGCTCGAACTTCTCCGACCAGGCATCAAAGGCCGCGCCCAGGCGCCAGGCCTCCTCGATGAGCGGGGCGACCTCGCGGCCGCCGCGGGAGATGGCCGCCTCGACAAGCGATGTCGCAGGGTCGTGCCAGCGCAGGTCGATACCCTTGTGCAAGCGGGTCGCACGCAGGAGAGCTATCCTGCGCTGCGCCTCCTCGCGCGGTATCTGGCCCTGCCACTGAAAGGGCGTCGCTGCCTTGGGGACGAACACGGCGACGCTTATGCTCATGCGCACGTTGCCGCGCTGCTCGCTGGGGACGGCATCCTTGGCGGTGTTGTATGCGAGGTTTGCGAGATGGGCTATTCCCGCGATGTCATCGTCGGTCTCACCGGGCAGGCCTATCATGAAGTAGAGCTTGCAGCGCCGCCAGCCGGCTGCGTAGGCATGTTGCAGTGCGGCGATGAGGTCGGCCTCGGTCACGTTCTTGTTGATGATGTCGCGCAGGCGCTGGGTCCCTGCCTCGGGGGCGAAGGTGAGGCCGGCCTTCTTCTCGCCCGCCACGAGGTACGCCATGTCGACGCCAAACGCATCGAGCCGCTGCGAGGGGATGCTCACCCCTGTTCCCGTGCCGCTGAGCGCGTGGTTGATGCGCCGCAGTATCTCCTCGATCTGCGAATGGTCGGTACTTGAGAGCGACGTGAGCGAGACTTCGTCGTAGCCGGTACAGGCGAGGCCGCGCGCAACCGCATTGACAACCGTGTTTGCCGAGCGCTCGCGCACGGGGCGATAGATCATCCCCGCCTGGCAGAAGCGGCAGCCCCGCGTACAGCCACGCAGTATCTCGACCGTAAAGCGGTCATGCGTGACCTCCGCAAACGGGACGACGGGGTCGAGGACAACCGGGCTCGCATCGAAGTCTGTGATAACACGTTTGCGCACAACTGCGGGGATGCCGGGGGCCGCCGGTGCCGCTGCGCCGTCAACAACGGTGTAGAGGGAAGGCACGTAGACCCCTTCGATAGCCGCAAGCGCGAGGAGTATCTCGCTGCGGGGCGCCCCGGCGTCTCGCAGGCGGCGATGGGCCTCGATGACCTCAACGATGACCTCTTCGCCCTCGCCTATGGCAATGGCGTCAAAGAACGGCGCGTACGGCTCAGGGTTGTAGGCGCAGGGGCCGCCGCCCAGGACGAGCGGGTCAGTCCCGCCGCGCTCTGCCGCGTGCAGTGGGATGCCCGCCAGGTCAAGCGCCTCAAGAATGTTGGTACAGGCAAGCTCGTGTGGGAGCGTGATACCCACGAGGTCAAAGCCGGCAACCGGCGCACAGCCTTCAAGGCTAAAGAGCGGCACGCCGTGCGTGCGCATGAGCGCCGCCATGTCGACCCAGGGCAGGTAGGCGCGCTCGACGTGGGCACCATCGAGCGCGCGGATAACAGCGTAGAGGATGCCCAGCCCCTGGTTGGCCTGCCCGATCTCGTAGGTGTCGGGGTACAACAGTACCGCACGGTAGGAGGCGTCTACCGGTGTCGTGGCATGGTATTCGTGGTCAATGTAGCGGGACGGGCGCTCCACGTGCGCGAGCAGCGGCTCGACCTTGTCCCAAAGGGTTGCATGAGGCATAGGCACTACTCCCTGGGTCTCGCTGCATGGGGCAGGGCACCCTTGATGCGCTCAAGGATGTCGGGGGCCCTCCCCTTGAGGTCGTCGATGACCTCCTGGGGGCTGGCGGCATGGGAGAAGTATTCACGTGCGGCCGTACCCACGGCGATGGTCGCCGTGTAGCCTATGGCCCCGCGTATCGCCCATCCGAGGACCGGTATCACGCCGATGAGCCTACGTGCGAGGGCCCGGCAGCCAAACGCGCCGGCAAGGAGCACGGCAAGCTCCTTGATGCGGGCGGTGCCGAGCGGCAGGTCGTAGGCAGCAGCGATCTCAAGGAGCATCTTCGCCTGATTGAGCGTGATGACGGGAAGGTCGGCGCCGGGGATGAAGAAGACCGCCGCTATTGCGCCGTTTTGCAAGGCGGTTGCCTTGGTTATCTCGATAGCCAAAGGCGCGCGTATGAAGCCAAAGGCGCGCGCGAGGGCCAGGCGCTCATCGGGCATCGTGCGCACCACCCATTCGCCGAGCAAGGTAAAGAGGCCCTCGTACCGCTCCTCCTCTGAGGAGCAGGTCGGTGCCGCAACGAGCAGGTCGGCCGGGTCAAGCTCGACGTGCTGGCCAACCGTAAGGTGTATAAGCTCGCGCGGTTGCAGGGAGACGATGACCAGCGGCCTGGGCATACGCTTCACCTGTGCGACGAGCATGCCGGTCGCGGGCGAGTGGGCAGCGAAGACGATATGGAGGATAGCGTCATCACAGGGCTCGGGGGCCTCGGCGCCATAGGAGCGCACCGTAAGCTTCGCGGAGCCAACCAGGGGACGCAATGCCTCCTTGGCATAAGGGATTCCCGTCGCAT
>JAITNB010000083.1 GCA_031290695.1 Coriobacteriales bacterium
ACCGGGGACTCAAAGGGCTCGTAGTGCTCGGGCAGAGGCATGTCCTTGAGTTGCGTACACATGAGGCGGGCGTTCTGCTCCCAGGCCATGAAGAAGGCCTTGTTATTGGGTGGGATCCAGGTAACGGTGCCGTCGGTGGCCACGTTGCGAAACGCGAAGTCGGGCACGTCGTTGGTGGCCCATTCGTCGCCGGTCCATTCGACCAGCATACGCTGGGGGTTCCACGGCTTGCCCTGCAGGTCTGCCGACGCACGGTTATAGATGATGCGGCGGTTGAGCGGCCAGGAGTACGCCCATTGCTGGTACATCCCCAAATCGCCCTTATCCTCGCGGATGCGTCGCCCAATGGGCTGCTGCGCGGGGTCGAGGGGGGCGTCGTTGTTGCAGTAGAAGCCGGTGTAGATCCACGTGGCGCAGGAGGTCGTACCGTCGGCTTTAAGGTCCCCAAAGGTCGTGAGAAGCTTATCGTCTGCGACGGTATAGCCGTTGAGTGCCCGTGCCACCGCACGAGGGTCGCACACGCCGTCGATGTGGTAGTCCCACTTGGTGTTGAGGATAGGATCGGGGCCCACGCCGCCCTCCTCACGGTAGAGCCTGACGATCTCCTTCCACAGAAGGTCGCAGATCACGTAATCGGGCTTCGCCTCGTTAAAGGGGGCAACTGCCTCGTAGCGCCACTGCAACCAGCGGCCGGAGTTGAGGATGGTGCCGCTCTTCTCGTATATCAGGGCCGCGGGAAGGAGGAACACCTCGGTGTCGATGCTGGCGGCGTCCATGTCGGG
This sequence comes from Coriobacteriales bacterium, assembly GCA_031290695.1. The sequence goes on from JAITNB010000083.1 coordinate 783, forward strand.
TGCCTTCCAAAAACAGGCAGTCTCTGTCTCGACCCAGTCGGTGCAGACCATCCAGTCGAGCTTGGCCATCGCATTGCGGGCAAACTTGGCGTTTGCGGCAGAATGTGCGGGGTTCATCCCCCAAAGGAAGTAGCCCTTGATGAGGCCCGAATCCATGTGCTCGAAGGTCGAGATCGTTGTAAAGTCGGTGCCTGTGCCAATCTTGGGAAGCCAGTCGTAGCCAAAGTCGTTCTCCAGGGTCGCGTGCTCGCCAAACCATTCCTTGAGGGCCGAGATAAAGAACTTGGGCTTGTTGGTGTAATAGCCATCGCTTTGCGTCTCGGTCTCAAGCCATTCGCGCAACGTGGTGTGATGGGCGACCGTAGGCCATTTGAGGTAGCCGGGGAAGTCATAGACGAGCATCGCCATATCGGTCGCGCCTTGGACGTTGGGCTCACCGCGCATGGCATTGACACCGCCGCCGGCAACGCCCACGTTGCCTAACAACAGCTGAACCAGGCTCATGGCCCGGCAGTTCTGACCGCCAACATGGTGCTGGGTCTGGCCGAGGGCATAGAGGATGGTCCCGCTCTTCTCTGGAGCACCGGTGGCGGCATAGGTGGCGTAGACGAGTTCGAGGGTCTGCTTGTCCATACCGCAGATGTTGCACACCGTATCGAGGTCATAGCGCTCGTAATGGCGTTTGAAGGTCTGGAACACCGTGAGCGGGTCTTCGAGGGTAAGGTCCTTCTTGGGGATACGCTTGGGCGGCGGGGTGAACGTGGGAACACCCTGGGCGCTCACCCACGAGTAGGTGCCAGTAGGCGAGGTGTCCCACTCGACCGACTCGTCAACCTGATAGCCCCACTCACTTGTCTCATAGGCGTGCGTGGCCTCGTTCCAGCCGCTAAACAGGCCGGTCTCGATGTCGAAGTCATAGTTGGGGTTGAGCAGGTACGACGCATTGGTGTAGTTGGCGACGTACTCTTGTTGCCAGAGGTCGTTTTGGATGATGTAATTAAAGAGCCCGCCATAAAACGCGATGTCGGTACCGCAGCGGATGGGACAGTAGATATCGGCGTTGGCAGCAGAGCGTGTGAAGCGGGGGTCCACGACGATCCAGGTCGCTCCCCTGTCCAATGCCTTCTGAACCCACTTTGCGCTTATCGGATGGTTCTCAACGTTGTTGGAGCCGCAGGTTAAGATGACGTCGGCATTTTGATAGTCGCACCAATGGCCAGTCATGGAGCCGCGGCCAAACGTCGCCGCCAGGCCAACAACGGTGGAGCTGTGGCAAACGCGGGCCTGGTTGTCGATGGCGACGACCCCAAGAGAGCGCATCGACTTGACGATGAGGTACTCCTCCTCGGAGTTCTGCTGCGAGCCGCCCAGACTGGCGATAGCCTCGGTGCGGTTGACCGTGAGCCCATCCTCGGTCTCGATAAAGGTCGCATCACGCGTGTCCTTGACCTTGCGGGCGATGCGCTCAATGGCATCGTCCCAGGAGATGTCCTCCCACTCAAGGGCACCGGGCTTACGGTAGCGTGGGCTGGTAACGCGGTTGGGATTGGGGATTACCTCGCGGGTCTCGGGGTCGATGATGTTGCGGAGCTGAAACATCGTGGCACCTTTGGAGCAGAGGCCTCCCTGATTGATGGGATGGTCGGTGTCGCCCTCAACATTGATAAGCTCTCCGTCGCGAACCGAGCAGATGCTGCCACAGCCCCCGGAGCAATAACAGCAGATGTTGCTGTACTCCTCGGTATTGACCAGCTTCCAATCGCCAGGCTCTTCAAGAGCAAATGCCGGTGATTGGGTAGTCAACTCGTACGCCAGGCTGGTGGTCAAAGCCAAACCGGCTGATGCAAGAAATCCTCTCCTGGTTAACTCCATGGTCAACTCCGTTTCTTCCCTTATGTTGAAAGTCTCTGGTGGTGCCCCGTTGTTGTCGCTCCCTCTATAGCTCCCGCTAGCGCCCCCACTGACAATAGAATAATCATCGCCTCCTGATTAAAGGCGAGAAATTATTTCGCGAGCGTTTTGATGACCGGCGAACGGCGAAATGATTATTCGTGTTTTAGTCGAATCAAGGTGAGCGGTCTTTTTTTGAGTGTAAGAGGCTTAGTTTTAGCGGCGAACGGTTTGTGCGGTCATCCCCTACCAGTTGACAACCTCCCAGTTGTTCTGGCGGGCGGTACGCGCGAGGCCCCTGTTGGGGTTAACGGCCACGGCATGGGTGGCGGCGGCGAGGATGGGCTCGTCGCTTGAGTGGTCGCCGTAGGCCCAGTCAACCGCCCAGTTGCCACTGCCGTAACGCTCGTTGGCCCAGGTAGTGAGTTGGGCAAGCTTCTGCACACCCTCGGGAGGCTCACCCACCACCTTGCCGGTATAGGAGCCGCACGCAACCTCCATGACGGTCGCAATGATGCCGTCGGCGCCAACGCGTTTTGCTATCTCGCGCACAATAGGCACAAACGAGGCGCTCACGATGACGACCTGCTCCCCCGCCGCCTTGTGCTGGGCGATACGTGCGAGTGCCTGAGGATACAGCCGCGGCTCGAGCTCGTCGTAATAGAGGTCGACCATGATCTTGTCCACTTCTTCAACGGAATGCTGCGTAAGGCTCTTGAAGACGTAGGAGCGCGGCGTCGACTGGTCGAGCTCCTCACCCAGCTTGTAGCGCAGGCCCCAGACACCCGCCTTGAGGCTCACGCCCACCGGCATGAGCTTGAGGGCGACCAGCTTGCGGATAAGACGCACGGGCGAGGCCCCGTCGAGGATCGTCCCGTCGAAGTCGAACACCGCAAGGCGCTCCGGTGGGGCAAAGGAGGCGGGGCGGGGGTGTGAATGCGAGTTACGCAGCAAGCCGTCCTCTGGCGCAGCGAGTAGGTCTGAGCAGGCACACGCCCGCCCCGCCCCCTTTGCCCCACCGGAGCTGATGCCCGTCATGCGCCCACCAGCTTGCTGCGCAGGTTGGCGAGGGCCAGGGCGCGGTGGGAGATGACGTTCTTCTCGGCGGGCGGGAGGGTGGCCATCGTGCATCTGCCAAAGAATGCGGCGGGCTGGAAGAGCGGGTCGTAGCCAAAGCCGTTGTCGCCTTGCGGCCCACGCGCGATGGTGCCCTCGCAGCTGCCTTGGGCCACGACCTCGCTGCCATCCTCGTCGATGAAGACGATGACGCAGACAAAGCGGGCGGTGCGCTGCTGGAGCGGGATACCCTCAAGGGCAGCAAGGAGCTTTATGTTGTTGGCTGCGTCATTGCCGTCGTTAGCGTCACTGGTGCCATCGGCGTCACTGGCGTAGCGCGCGGAGTGGATGCCGGGAGCGCCGTCGAGGGCGTCGACCACGAGGCCCGAGTCGTCGGCGAGGGCAGCGTGACCGGTTCGCCGATGGGCCGCCTGCGCCTTGATGCGTGCGTTGCCCTCAAAGGTTGAGGCATCCTCGCATGGCGCGTCGAGGATGCCCAAGTGGGCAAGCGGCACGAACTCCCAGCCATCAATGGCAAGTATCTGGGCGATCTCGCTGGCCTTATGCTCGTTTTGGGTGGCGACAACAACGGTTTTCATGGGCTTCTCCACAATAGTGCTATTGCATTTAACAATTACTGGCCTTCAAGCGCCAGCTTTTGCAGGGCAAGGAGTTCCTGCAGGCCGGTTTGGCCGAGGTCGAGGAGGGCGTCGAGGCGCTGGCGGTCAAAGGTCGCGTTCTCGCCAGTGCCTTGGAGCTCGATAAACTCGCCTTTGCCGTTCATGACGAGGTTCATGTCGATCTCTGCACGCGAATCCTCGTGGTAGTCGAGGTCGAGCAGCAGACGGCCGTCGACCATGCCCACACTCACGGCTACCACGTGGTCAAAGAGCGGGTTGATGCGCAGTTTGCCCGCGTTCTTCCACGTCTCAAGCGCGTCGCGGAGGGCAAGCCATGCCCCGCAGATGGCCGCGGTGCGTGTGCCGCCGTCGGCCTGTATCACGTCGCAGTCGACCGTCACGGTGGTCTCGCCTAGCGCGTCCATGTTCACTACGGCACGTAGCGAGCGGCCGATGAGCCGCTGTATCTCCTGGGTACGGCCCTGCTGGCCATGCGTCTCGCGGCGCGTGCGCTTGGGGGTCGAGGCGGGCAACATGGAATACTCTGCCGTCACCCACCCCTTGTTGCTGCCCTTGCGCCAGGCGGCCACGCTCTCGTCGATGCTGGCGGCGCAGAGTACCCTGGTGTCGCCAAACTCCACCAGGCATGAGCCGTAAGCGCTCTTGAGGTAGTTGCGGGTGAAGCTCACCGGACGCAACCCGTCAGCGGCCCGGCTAAATGAACGCACATTCATCATGCGGTCTCCTCCTTCTCGTGGTGCTCCCGCTCGCGCAGGGTGTGTTCAAGCTCCTCGATGGTCACCGGTGTTAGGCCCGCAACCGGCCGTCCAAAGATGGCCGAGCCCTGGGCGGCAAAGTCGTCGAGGTCGGGCGCGGTGGTGGCAAAGCGGTAGTGCGGTGCGTGATTCTCACTCGCAAGCTGCCCACGGCGGGCCAGGGTCGCGGCCACGTCGCGCGCGGTCTCCTCGGCTGACGAGATTATCTCGATCTCCGCGCCCATGACCGACGCGATGAGCGGCATAAGCAGCGGATAGTGCGTGCATCCCAGCACCAGTGTGTCTATCTTGCAGCGTTTGAGCGGGCCAAG
>JAITNB010000138.1 GCA_031290695.1 Coriobacteriales bacterium
ATCGTTGCCATAATTCGAGCACTCCTTTTTTCGTAGGGAAACCTTCGCATACCAAGGTATATCATAATTGTTTCAAACCCATTAACTATCTGAGGTTTTTTAAGAACTCCTACGGATACCCGTGCGTTCTTCCCATCTCACCCCCTGCCCCCTCCCTGTGATAAACTGCGTATGACAGATTGGCAGCGAGGAGAGGACCCATGCATCGCAGGAACGCCCTGGTTGTGACGAAGCAGCCTGAGTTGGCCCATAAGCTCAAGACGATATTCTCGACGATGGACGTCGAGGTGCGTTACCTCACGGTGCCGCTGCTCACTGCCCTACAAGAGACGCATGCGGCCGAACCTGACCTTGTCGTCCTGGACGGCGACCATGAGGCCCTTGCAAGCTTGGGCAAGATAGAGGAGGCGCTCTTCTCCGAAGGCTCGCCCTCGCTCTTCCTCGTCGTGCCGCCCGAGTCGCTTGCGACCCTGCGGCTGCCGGTGCGCGTCACCACCGACTTTGTGACCCGTACCGCGCTTGACATCGAGTATCAGGTGCGGCTGCACCATCTGCTCTGGCCGGGGGAGGAGGCGGGCAGTGCCGACTTCATCCGCGTAGGCTCACTCACGCTCAACCTTGCGACCTACCAGGTCAAGGTCGACGGCGTGACGCTCGACCTCACTTATCTCGAATATGCGCTCCTGGCCTTTCTCATCACGCACCCTGGGCGCACCTATTCGCGCGATGCCCTGCTGCGTCGTGTGTGGGGCTTCGAGTATTACGGCGGCTCGCGCACCGTCGACGTGCACGTGCGCCGCGTGCGCGCCAAACTGGGCCCCGACCTTGCCAACCGCCTTGAGACGGTGCGGGGCGTTGGCTACCTCTGGAATGTATGAAGACCATCGCAGTCATCGACGGCAACTCCCTCATGCACCGTGCCTTCCATGCGGTGCCTACCTATATGACGGCACCCGACGGCCGCCCCACCAATGCCTGTTTTGGGTTTATCCAGATGTTGCTCAAGCTCATCGAGGAGCTTGCCCCCAACGGCATCGTGTGCGCCTTTGACGCGGGCATCCCTGCCTTTCGCTTCGAGGCCATCGAGCTTTACAAGGCGCAGCGTCCCCCCACCGACCCCGACCTCAAGGCGCAGTTCCCGATGATACAGGAGCTCCTTACGGCGATGAGCATCCCCGTTGTGCGCGTCGAGGGCTGGGAGGGCGACGACATCCTTGGCACCGTCGCCACGCAGGCCGAGCAGGCAGGCATCCGTGCGCTGCTCGTCACCGGCGACAAGGACGCCCTCCAGCTCGCGAGCGAGACCACGGCCATCGTCAACACCAAGACGGGCATGAGCGAGGTGGTCATCTACGACCCAGCGGGGGTCTACGAGCGCTTTGGCGTGACACCCGAGCGCGTCCCTGACTTCCTCGGCCTCATGGGCGACTCCTCCGACAACATTCCCGGCGTCCCCGGCGTGGGCCCCAAGACCGCCACCAAGCTCCTGCAGCAATACGGCACCCTCGAGGAGGTCATCGCCCACGCAGGCGAGTTAAAGGGCAAGCTTGCACAGAATATCGCGCACAACGTCGATCAGGCGTATGCCAGCAAGAAGGTCGCCACCATCGTGCGCGACGTCCCTTTCGAGCTGGACCTCGAAGCGGTGCGCTTTCCCAGCTTTGACCCCCAGGCCGTCAAGGAGGCCTTTGGCGCCGTCTCCCTTATGGCCCAGCTTCGCAAGATACTCGCCTTGGGCGCAAAAGGGGCAGCAAGCAGGGGAACGGAGACAAAAGGAGAGACTAAACAAGACGCCCACCTCGCCTCCCCCCCATCCTTTGATGCCCCATCCCTCACCCTCGCGCCCCTCCTCACCAAGACCGCCGCGCGCGACGCCCTCGCCGCCGCAATCGGCGCGAACACCCCCCTTGCGCTTCATATAGAGGTTGCCGAGGATGCCTCGCTCTTTGATGCCTCGCGACGCCTCTGTATTGCTACACAAAATAACATATTGATCTTCCCCGAAGAGGAGCTCGCCGCCGTCCTACGCACCGTCGTCGAGAGCGGGACGCTCGTCGCCTTTGACACCAAGGCGCTTCTCCAGGAGGTCATCCCGCGCAACAGCAGCGAGCCGGCCCTTGTCGACCCTGCGGCCATTGACCCTGCGCGCATCTTCGACCTCCAAATCGCCGCCTACCTGCTCGACTCATCCCGTACGCGCCGTGACCTTACCGCGCTCATGCTCACGATCCTCCCTGCGCTCGACACCACCGCACCCGAGGGCGTCGAGCCGGGTGCCTACCAGGCGGCTGTTGCGCTTCAACTGCACACGGCCCTCGCCGCCGCGCTGGCAACCGACGACTCCAAGCAGTGCTTCGAGCGTATCGAGATGCCGCTCATCCCTGTCCTCGTGCGCATGGAACGCCTTGGTATGAACGTCGACACCACGGTCCTGCGCGACCTGAGCCACAGCCTCACCCAGACCATCGACGGCCTACGCGCCCAAGCTGTCGAGGCAGCAGGGGAGGAGTTCAACCTCGATTCCCCCAAACAGCTCGGCGCCATCCTCTTTGAGAAGCTCAAGCTGCCCACCCTCAAAAAGACCCGCACCGGCTACTCCACCGATGCGGCCGTCCTACAGGAGCTTGCCGCCGCCCCCAGCTCCCACCCGCTGCCCGGCCTCATGCTCGAATACCGTGAGCTCGCCAAACTCAAGTCGACCTACCTCGACGCCCTGCCGTCCCTTGTCGCAAGCGACGGCCACATCCACACCTCGTTCAACCAGGCGGTCGCGGCCACCGGGCGCCTGTCCTCCTCCGACCCCAACCTGCAAAACATCCCCGTGCGCACCAGCCTCGGCCGTCAGATCCGCACCGCCTTTGTGCCTGACCCCTCGGTATTCGCTGGTAAAAGCGCCGTCTTCCTTGGTGCCGACTACTCCCAGATCGAGCTGCGCCTCCTTGCGCACCTCTCGGGTGACGAGGGGCTCATCGAGGCCTTTCTCAGCGGCGAGGACTTTCACGCGCAAACCGCCGCGCGCGTCTTTGGTATGCCGGCAGACGCGGTGACCCCGCAGCTGCGCTCACGCGCCAAGGCGGTCAACTTTGGTATCGTCTACGGCCAGCAGGCCTACGGGCTCTCGCAGTCGCTCGGCGTCTCGTTCCAGGAGGCCCAGGACATGATCAAGCGCTATTTCGCCGCCTACCCGCAGGTGCGCCACTACCTCGACGAGACGGTGGAGCAGGCACGACGCGACGGCTTTGTTACCACGCTGTTTGGCCGCAAGCGCCACATCCACGAGATAACGTCGGGCAACGCCAACATGCGGGCCTTTGGCGAGCGCACCGCGATGAACCACCCCATGCAAGGCAGCGCTGCCGACATCATCAAGCTCGCGATGATCGAGGTACAACGCCGCCTTGCGGCAGAGGGCCTCACCTCCCAGATGGTGCTCCAGGTACATGACGAACTCGACTTCAACTGCGCCACCCACGAGGTCGAACAGCTCTCCGCACTGGTAAAGGACGCTATGGAGAAGGTCGTGGCCCTCCGCGTCCCCTTAACCGTAGACATCTCCACCGGCCCCAACTGGGCCGAGGCCCACTAACCAGCCCTTCTCCAAATGTTTCCTGTTTGTTAAAAGGAATCTTCACGGTTGTTAAGTCTGCGCCAAATCCCTTGCAACGCTCTAAAGCGCCCTTCATGATTGACTGCGGTAGCGGCCAAAGGGGCCGGATTTGTATTCTGTCAGAGGAGATGAGGGCAACATGTTCGACACAGGTACTACCGCATTTATGATCGTCTGCACCATGCTGGTATTCTTGATGACACCGGCACTCGCGTTCTTCTATGGCGGCCTGTCGCGGAGGAAGAACGTGGTCAACACCATGTTCATGTCCATCGCGGTGATTGGCGTCATAGGGGTTGTCTGGGTCATCGCCGGGTGGTCGCTTGCATATGGCGGCGACGGCTCGATCCCGTTCTTGGGCGGCTTTGACCAGTTCTTCCTCAGCGGACAGATCGAGGGCGTGCTGGAGGGTGTCTCCGCAGAATCGGAGTACGGCGCCTACCCCGCCATCATCGACGTTGCGTTTCAGGCGGCGTTCGCCATCATCACCATCGCCATCATCACTGGCTCGCTTGCCGGCCGTATGAAGTTTGGCGCGGTCATCGCGTTCGTCGCCATCTGGTGCCTGCTCGTGTACGCACCGCTGGCGCATATGGTGTGGGGCGGTGAGGGCAGCCTCATCGGTGACACGATAGGGGCGCTCGACTTCGCGGGCGGCGACGTCGTCCACATCTCATCGGGCCTCACGGGGCTTATCCTCTGCATCATCCTGGGCAAGCGCCGCGGGTACGGTATGCTCTCGTACCGCCCGCATAACGTGCCTTTTGTCGTGCTCGGTGCCGGTCTTTTGTGGTTTGGCTGGTTTGGCTTCAACTCAGGCTCTGCGTTTGTCGCCGACGGTGTTGCCGGCCTCGCGCTCGTCACCACGATGATCGCCCCGGCCGCGGCTATGCTCTCCTGGATGGTCACGGAGAAGCTCCTCACCGGCAAGTCGACGCTCGTGGGCGCCTGCACCGGCATCGTCGCCGGCCTGGTTGTCATCACGCCGGCCGCCGGCTTTGTCGCCCCGTGGGCGGCGCTCATCATGGGCATCATCGTGTCGCCCATCTGCTACTGCGCCATCGCCTGGCTCAAGAGCAAGGTTGGCTACGATGACGCGCTAGACGCCTTTGGCTGCCACGGCATCGGCGGCACGGTGGGCGGTATCCTCACCGGCCTGTTCTGCGTGCCCGAGCTCTCGTGGACCGACAAGGGCGGCCTGTTTTATACGGGCGACGTGAGCCTCCTGGGCTCTCAGGTCCTTGGTATACTCATCACCTACGCGTTTGTGGGCATCATGACGCTCATCATCGGCTTCGTCCTCAAGGCCATCTTCAAGGGTTCGTTGCGGGTTGACGAGTCCGTTGAGTCCGAGGGCCTCGACTCCGTTGCCCACGGCGAGTCCGCGTATCCCGCCTTCAACGGGCTAGATTAAGGAAGGGAGTCCAGCAATGAAGAAGATCGAAGCGATCGTACGCCCCTCAAAGCTCGAGGCGCTCAAGGAGGCCTTTCTCAAGGCCGAGATCAAGGGAATGACCATCAGCGAGGTACACGGCTGCGGCAACCAGCACGGGTGGAAGGAGTTCTACCGTGGCAGCGAAGTCATCATCAACATGCTGCCCAAGATCAAGTTCGAGGTCGTGACCAACGACGACCGGGTTGACGAGCTCGTCAACCTCATCATAGAGACGGCCAAGACCGGCGAAGTAGGCGACGGCAAGATATTCGTCCTCCCGGTAGAAGGAGTAGTACGTATCCGCACAAACGAGAACGGCGAGATAGCTATCTAGCTGCCCTGTACCGAGGTCTTAGGCAAGCTGGGCGACGGACAACCAAACAGCCCCCCTTAGGTTTGTGGCCAAGGGGGGCTGTGATATAAACTTGTCAT
>JAITNB010000094.1 GCA_031290695.1 Coriobacteriales bacterium
AGGCATCGAAGTAGACCATGAGGTTGATAACGACCCCAAAGACCGCCAGCAGCACCGGCAGACATACCGCCAGCTCAACGACCATCTGCCCCCGCTCGTTACGCAGCGCCCTACTCCCAGACGGCATCTCCTCCACCTCCGCCCAACAAGCCCTCAAGCGACGCGCGCATCTGCGCAAGCAATCCTTTACCCCGGTCGCTCACCTGCGCGGGAAGCCTCACCCGTATGGGTATCTGCGGCAGGCCGGGCAGGTCCCCAAACGAGAGGGTGAAAAGGGTGAACTCGTCGTCCAAAAAGCTCCCGCCCCGCACCTCCGCTTCTTGGATAAGGCCGTCAACGGCGCTCTGCGCAAGCGTCCCACTTCCAGAGCCGGGTACCGACGAGTATGCTTCCTTGGCCCCTCCCAAAACGTTGGCCGCGCCAGAATCGCTTGCTGCCAGCACGTGCATACTGTTGACGAGTACCGGCTTGCGCAGCGAGAGGTCGGCACCTTGCAGCCCAACCGCCTCTATCGTCTCCTGCAAGGCCGATTCTGCCCACGCGGCGAGAGGTGTCGACCCAACCAGCGGAATCGACCTCAAGAAGTCCCCCAGCCCCTTTGACAGGGAATCGGCCCCTTCACTGTAGACAAGCAGCACATCACCCCAGACCGTCAGCACACTGTCAAAGAACCCCAAGGCGCTGCCCTGCACGGTCCACGAATAGGTCCTCTCGTCGACCCGGTCGAGAAACGATGCCAGGAGGTTGTGGCCCATCTCAGCCTTGTCTTGCGCGAGCGTGGCGGCAGAGATTGCAATACGCGGCTGCAAACGCGCTTCACCTGCAACAAACGAGCGTGAAAGAGCGCCCGGCACCTCATGCGCAGAGGTGTCGATGACTATCGCGATACAGCCGCTGCGCCCCGGTGGTTTGGGGAACAGGCGGGGCGTATCGAGGGCAGCGAGCGCCTCGGCAAAGACGTCAAGGGCCTGGTTTGCCAAATCCTTTGCTTCGTCTGTATGCTCCTTATAGGCAGCAGCAGCCTCACGATAGCGGTTTGCTGCATCGGCGACAATGCGGTAGTGGTACTCGAAGCCATTGTCGATGGAGGTCGAGGCGCTTGCCACCCTGCCGATGGTATTGATGCTGATGCCACAGCGCGCGCAGGCCTCATACGTACCCAACTCCAACTGCTGAATCGACCCGGTGCCAGCCGGGTTGGAGGTGTAATCGGGGCAGGCCGTCGAGCCATGCAGATGGCCGTCCGCGCTCACCGGGTAGACCTGCTCGGCATAGAGCACGGTCTGCCGCACTTCGTCGTTGTTGCGCGCCAACAGGGGGAAATAAGCGCTCAGAGTGCCGTCGGATGACGTATGGGCATAACCGGCCGCCATCTGGGCAACCGCATAGGTATAGTACCGCGTGCGGGCAAACGACCTGACCTGCTCGTCAAGGGAGGTGTTCAGGGGCACCTCGGCTGCCAGCCGTTTGCGGTAGTAGGCCTTGGCACGGTCGAAGGCATAGTCAAACCGCCAGAGGTCGACCGACGCAAAGTGAGGGTTCTCGATCCCTGCGAGCCCCGCAAGGCGGCCCGCGCGCTCATACATACAGTAGTTGGGGGCATTGCCGCAGTCGGCACGGTAGGCTTCGTCTTTGGCCGTCTGCATCCTTTCGTACGCCTCGCTCGCCTCAGTGGCCTGCTCAGCGGTGTGCTGGTTGTACCCGTCGATCTCCTCCCCCGCGCCTTGGGTGCCACTGTCATCGGCAAACCCCACGTCCTCGCCCTCAAGCGGTACCACGATGGCAATGCCGTAATAGCGTTCCTTGCCTTCATACGAGATCACGTTGGCGCTTATGGTGCTGGCAGCGTTGACGGCGCAGAGAAACGGCAACAGCTTCTGCAAGCCGTTGAGGGCACTGGCCGCCGTATCCGCGACGTTGTCACGCGCCTTGAAGACATTGCTGCCAAAGTCCATCAACTGCACCCCAACCTCCTGCATATAGGGTATGCAGCTCACCACGATGGCAATGCCGTACACCACCAAGCCAAACAGGCTGAGCGAGAGCACAACCGCATCGGCGAGCTGGGCCAGGGTCATATACTCGGCTACAACATTCTCCGCGGCAAGGGCGCCGGCATCGGCGACAAACTGGATGTCTGCGGCAGTTGATTCAACCCAATAGACCTGCGCCGTCGTAAAGAGCAGCGCAAGTACCAGCGTGAGCGCTATGACCACGCCGATACTCGTGAACCCTCCCTCACTTTCGACGAACCAGAAACTACGGCGCGTGCGTGCACGGGCAGGGCGGGCGGCATCCTCGACACGAGGCACTGCCTTCCCTTCTGCGGTCACTCTCCTTGTTGTACCCATTCGGCCGGGCCTCCTTCGCTGTTGCCCCATACCCACACGGGTTGGGTGGGTTGGGTTCGTTCGACCTCCTGGGTGAGATAGCCCTCGCTGTCGCACATGCCCAGAAGCTGCGTACCCCAGCCCAACAGGGGCAGGGGCTTGAGCTTGTTGGTGATACGCACCGTCACCTGCATGGCGTTCTCATCGCCAACAAGCCCGATGTCCCAGGCCTGGGCGCCCGTATGTGCATGGAAGATGTCGATGGGCGGTATGGCAGCAAGCCGCCGCTTAACATAACCCTCGTACTTATCCTGCGCATAGACGCCCTGTGCTGTCTTGGTGGAGAGGAGCCGGCACCCCTCGGCAGCAGCGTTGTCCATAACCGTGAGGTTGTAGAGCAGGATCACCGGCTGACACACCACAAGCAGCAGCACAAAGAAAAGCGGGAGCAGGATGGCCGCCTCGACCGTGGACTGGCCACCGGTGCCGGTGACGGTTCTTTTATAAATGCTATATTTTTTAGCTATATTAGACATACCTGCTCCTTAAGACAACACCTGATTACTCGCACACTACCTGCCATGGCCTGCACACTCCCCCACTCATATTCAGTACAGGAGGACGTCGCCGATGGCCCCGGCAGAGTTGGTGGTGGCGGCGTGTGAGGCGCTTTCGGCGGCGTGGGTAACAAACAGGCCCTCGCCCAACCTGCCACCAAGCAGGCCGAGCGTAGTGATGATGGCCAAAAGGACGAGCCCCACCACCAGGTACTCCACCGTTACCTGCCCACGCCGGTCACGTAGCACAAAGGGAGGCAGCGGCCCCTTGTGTCGCTTGACGCAGAGGGGGGCGAACCCTCTCTGCGTCGTTGCGCGTATGACCGCACCGGCCCTCACAGGAGCACCGGCCGGTTCGTGCGTATGACCGTTACCTGTAAGGGGTTACTCTCGCTGCGCGCCTCAAAGAGCTTCTGAGGCAGGAGCGTGATGGTAAGCGCCTCGTCTGCCGCCGTGCGCACCGCACAGCCCCATGCCTCTCCGCTGAGGTCGAGGTAGTCTGCCTTCTCAAGGGTGGCACCGCTTTCCTGGAGGCTCTTGAGCACTTGGTAGGCGAAGTCCCGACAGGTCTCGTCACTCAAGGCCTCCCAGCTCTCGATGAGCTCGCCTTTCTCATAGCTCACCGCGAGCGCTGACACAGGAAGCTCAAGGGGGCAGCTCTCATCAAGCCGTGAGCCGGTAGCAGCCGCAGCGGGCGGCACCGCAAAACCCTCATCCCCTGTTACGGGCGCACTGGCATCACCCTCGCCTAGTGTCGCGCCCTCACTTCCTGCGTCTGCCAACAACAGGGCGGTCACCCCGTCGCCAGCCAAAGGCCCCTCCTGCCCGCTGTCTACCAACGGCATCACGGCCATCTCATACCAGAACAACGACCCAACGAGCACGAGCAACAATAACGGTACCGCCAGGAAGCGCAGGGCCTTCCTCAGTCTCAGACTTCGCATCGCGCACTCCCCCTAAAGCCCGTTTATCCCGTTTGAGATGCTCTCCCAAAGCTCCTGTACCTTGCCGCGAAACGCGACCACCGCAATGATGGCGATAACAACGAGCACACCTACTAGAATGGCATACTCAGTGGTACCCTGGCCTTTGCGACAGCGCGCAAGCGTACTGGCGCGGACGGCTAACGTGCGGCAGAACTGTACGTACTTCTCGATAATGTCCTTCATTTTCACACCATCTTTCCCATCAAGTCCAATATGATCGGTCCCATCACCAGCAACAGCATTGCCGGCAATAACAGCGCCCCGGTGGGGACAAGCATCTTCACCGGCGCTCTGGCAACCTCCTCCTGTCTTTGCGCGCGGTACTCGCTGCGCGCCTCGCGTGCGAGTTCGAGCAGTAACTGTGTGAGCGGTGCCCCAAACCGCAGCGCCCGCAGGCTCACCGAGGTGAACCGCGTGAAGAACGGGCTGTCCAGGCTGCGTGCAAGCTCCCTGAGGCCATCCTCACGGCTCACAAGCCCGCGCTCCCACACCTCAAGTGATGCGCGGCAGGTGCGGGCAAGCGCCGTGTCAAAGCGCCGCGCATAAAGCGCGAGCGACTGGTCAAAGCCCAACCCGGCCCGCATCCCCAACGCCATCACATCGAGCATCTGCGGCAGGTCGCGCGCATTGCAAGACGTCACCTGCCGATGCCGCCCCCGTGCCAGTTGGCGCCCAACAAAGGGCAGCGTGCTCGTAAGCCCAGTGACGGCCTCACGCAAAGCGCCCCCCATCCCCTCGCGCCCGCCCGCAGGAGCCTCCCGGCCACACAGCCGGCCACGCAGCCGACGCCGCGCCTCCTGCGCCCCGCGAAGGCGCAGCCACTCCGCGGCAGCCATGCCCACACCCGTTGCGCCCAGCAGTATCCCTATGAGTGCCGTTACCATCGTCCCCACCTCTCAATCCAGGCCGATGCCGAGGATGCGGCGTATGGCCAGGACGCCGATGACTTCCATCGCCAGGGCGGTGACAAGGAGCAGGAAGCCGGCGGTGCTTGAGAAGAAGGTCTGCAGGTAGCCCTCCATCGCAAGCGAGAGCACGGCCACGAGCGCCACCGGCATGAGCGAGACGATCCGTGCCGACATGCGCGCTTGCGCCGTCTGCACTTTAAGCGAGCGCCGCAGCTCAAATGCCGCCGTCACTGCTGTCGCCGCGTTCTCAAGTATGTCCTGCAAGCTCCCTCCGGTCGTGTGCTGTATCTCAAGTGCCACCGCGACAAACTGCAGGTCACGTGAGCCGGTGCGCTGCTGCAGCGCCGTAAGCGCCTCGGGCACGCTGCACCCCGCCTGCATGTCATAGCCCGTCTGTACGAGTGCGCCGCCCAGGGGCTCGGGGGTCTCCTGAGCGGTTTGCAGGAGCGCTTGCTGCAATGAGAGCCCTGCGGAGAAGCACAGGCCGATGGAGCGCAGGGCATCGGGGATCTGCTCCCGCAATGCCTCGTCACGGCGTTGGAGCACCTTGCGGGCGTGACGCACCGGCAGCCAAGGCGCAAGGACGGCCGTGCAAAGCGCGAGCACCGCCTGCCCCGTAAGCACCAGCCCTACAACAAAGCCGGCGGCGGCGGCAAGGCACAGCAGCTCGCCGCCCGTCTGTGTAGTGGCCTGCATCCCATGCAAGCGCTGTGCCTGCGCAAAGGCCGCAGCCGCATGCCGCAGGGGCCGCATACGCAGCATAAGGCGGGCAGGAGCGCGCAGGAACACCACGCCGTTGCGCAAGGCATCCACAAGCAAGGTCTGGGACGCGCGCCGCACGGCAACCAGCACCGGCACCTTCCCGTCCTTGCGCCCGCCCCTGCGTTGCCCGTCACCAACAGGGGCCGCCCCACGCGCGCTGGTTAGCCGCTCGCGCAAGCGTGCCTTCTGCAAAGCCCTCAGCAGGTAGTCAGCCGCCGCGGGCAACAGCAAGCCACCGCTCACCGCCGCCAGGCCCAATGCCAACAAGAGCACAACCACAGCCCCATTCATCGTCCCACCCCGCTCGCATCGCCTTCCCACACATACGTATGCGCCGCCACATCCCAACGTACCAGCGTCTCCAACGTGACACCTGTGCGACCACCGTGACAGGCACAAACCTGCGTGACGCGGCGCTTGCCTCCCGCCATGCGGTCAACCTGTACCACGAGGTCGAGCGCCGAGGCAATCTGCTCCTCAAGCACCGGGACCGGCAGGTCCATCGCATAGCGCGCCATCATCACCAGGCGCGAGACCACCTCGGCAGAGGAGTTCGCATGCAGCGTCGTGAGCGAGCCGTCATGCCCCGTGTTCATCGCCTGTAGCATGTCAAGCGCCTCGCCGCCGCGGCACTCCCCCACCACGATACGGTCGGGCCGCATACGCAGCGCATTGACCACGAGGTCGCGGATCGTCACCTCGCCCGTACCTTCGGCGTTCTTGGGACGCGCCTCAAGCCGTACCACATGGGGGTGCATCGAGAACCGCAGCTCGGCAGCGTCCTCGATGGTCACGATGCGCTCATCGGGCGGTATCTCGACCGAGAGCGCGTTGAGCAACGTCGTCTTCCCACTGCCGGTGCCGCCCGAAACAGCGATGTTGCGGCGCGCACGCACGGCACTCGCAAGCAAGCAGGCAACACGCTCGTCAAGGCTGCCCATACGCGTAAGCTCGGCAAGCGTGTAGACCTCCTCCCTGAACTTGCGTATGGTAAGCACCGGCCCGTCCAACGCGAGCGGTGGGATAACCACATGCACGCGATGCCCCTGTGGCAGCCGCGCACTCACCAACGGGCTCTGCTCATCCACGCGCCGTCCCAACGGCCCCACGATGCGGTCGATGACCATGCGCAACTGCTGCTCGTCAACAAAGCTCACCGCACAGGGATACAGCACGCCCGCCCGCTCAAAGAACACCGCATGTGGCCCGTTAACCATGATCTCGGTCACCGATACGTCGGCCAGCAGCTCCTCAAGCGGCCCAAACCCCAGCACCATGTCGGCCACTTCCTGCACCAGCGCCGCACGGTCGCCCCCGGCAACCGCCCTGAACTCGTTACGTTGCAACAGATGCTCAAGCACCGCCGTCACCTCACGCTGCGCAAGGGCCTTGTCGCTGCGGATAAGCGCGGCGATCTTCTCACTCGGAAGCCGCCCATACAGCGCGTCGCGCAAACGCAGCCGGGCGCGCGACCATTCCTCCCGCACCAACTGGGACGTGCCAACAGCCGAGGGCTCCTGCAGGTAATCAAGGAGTGACATCACGCCCCCCTTCCCAGGCGCGACAGGAAGGACGGGCCGTGCTTCGTGGCCCGGCCAGCACGCGCCCTGCCGCCCGCTTCTTCAACACGCGGGGCGGGGGGCATCTGCTCGCAAACGGCGGCAAGCAGGGCCTCGAGTGAGCCAACAAGGGGACTGCTGCTGAGCAGCAGCTCATGGGGGCATCCCAAAGAGAGCAGCTCATCGACCATTGGCCCCCCTTCGGCCAACTCCCACACCTCTGCCCCATCAAGCGCCAGCGAAGCGTCAAGGCCCGTGAGCGGCGCGTTACGTGCGCAACGGTTGAGCACATAGGCAAACCGGGTCGAGGGTACCTGAAGGCGTATACAGAGCTCGACCGCCTGTTTACAGGCATGGATTGCCGTTGCACGCTGGTCCATGACAAAGAGCAGTTGGTCGCCCCCGTGGGCAAGCTCCGCCTGTATCCCCGTCCAAAAGCTGCCGGTGTTAACTATCACTAATTCTGCTTGTTCTTTTAGCATTTTTAGCAGCGGCGGTATCTGCGCGGCATAGCGCTCGGCCTCCTCGGGCTGCGCCGGGGCCTCCACCAGGCAAAGCTCCCCAGCCAACGGCGTCAGAACCAAAGAATCGCGGAGAAGGTCGGGCAGTCCCCAGCGGCTGATCGCTGCCTGTGGCTCGGTCCCCGCCAGATACCCCACATCCCCAAACTGTAGATCGAGGTCGAGCAAGACTGCCCGTCTGCCCTGTTGGGCCGCACGCAGGGCCAGCAGCAGCGCCAGGGTGCTCTTGCCCACCCCGCCCCTGCCCGACACCAGGCTCACAACCCTGCCGGAGCTGCCGCCCACATCGGCAGAGGCCGGCTGCGAAACGGGCCTTGCAGCCGGCAGTACCGCTGGCACAGGCTTGAAGACAGGCTTCTCAAGCGTCGCCGTCGCCGCCTGTGAGGACGGCTGCGGCAGGGACACAGGAACTGCCCGGCCGTCTAAAGGCCCTTCTCCCCGTATGTCATCCCCCCTGTCCCACCCGTCAAGCCCCAGCAATGCGGCCGCCTGTGTGCTGCTGATGATACCGCGTATCCCCGCGGCTGCCGCCCTGCTCGCCAATGACCCGCTTGGCTGGTTGGCCATGAGATACACATCGCGGCGTGGCTCATCGTCGACCAGGGCAGCAGCAAGGTTGATGGGCGTTATGTCGCACGGCGCCTCGGTGACGATAACCTGTACCGTGGGTGCGGCACAGCTCAACGCGTTGCGGCAGTCATCACCCGTCGCAAAAAGCTGGTAGCAGAAGTTGGAGATGTTGGACGGCTCAGAGGCCTCCTCGACACACGCAAGGCCATCGAACCCAAAGGCATAGGCGACGGCATGCCCCGTCCCGTCAGCGAGCTTGTACGGCATCGGTCGCCTCCCCGCTTGCGCTGTCCTGGTCGTCACGGGATTGCGTGCCGTCAACGGTGCCGCTGTCCCCACTTCCTGCTGTTGTCGCCGGGGCCTGTGCCGCGAGCTGTTCCGTAGGCTGTGCCGCAGACTGCTCCGTAGGCCCAGCGTCCGTCTCCTGCCCGTCCCCTGCGGCACCTGTGGGCGCCGCGAGCAGGGCCGGGTCGATCTCCCCGCCCGACAGCACAAGGTAGAGCCGTTTGTCGCGCGAGGCGGCAATGACCTCCTGCACCTGTTGCGGTGTGACTGCCAGCGTTACCCAAGTGAGGGCGGCACGCGAGGTGCTCGTGCCAAACAAGCCACTGCCCTGTGTGGTGCTTCGCGCGCCGTTGCTCGTCTCAAGCACCAGTATGTCGTGGCCCAGCAGCACGACGCTTGAGCCGTCGGCCGCATAGACGTGTACCTCGTCGCCCGCGGTGATGGCCCCACCCACCGCACGCACGTCCTCAGCAGGAACGCTCACGGCACAGAGGCCGTCCGGCACCGTCACGGGAGCGGCCCCCTCGCCCAGCTTCGCGGCGACGACCGGCTCGTTTTTGAGCAGTGGCACCGCCACCGTCTTGCCCAGCACCTGTGCCTGGTCTATCAGCGCCCCTGCGGGCAGGAGGTCGGCGAGCCAGCGCTGTACGCTCACGTTTTGTGCGTCAAGCGTCTCCCCCGCCGCTATGTCGCGTGTGGCCACAAACACCTCGACCTGCGCGCCTCCGTACTGGGCAAGCGCCTCCTGTCGGCCGGATGCTGCCTGTGCCTGCACATCGGCGGCATACAGCGCCAGCAGCAGTGCGGCAAACACTCCACAGCCAACAGCCAGTACCATTCGTTTTCGAGAACCCGTCATCCGTATCACCTTCCAGTCAAAATCGGGAGGTGTGCAGTATGGACCCTCGGTCTAAACGGGGGCTAAAACGTTTTCGAACAGAGCCTGACCGGCACCTTAACAGCACCTAAAATGTTTCTAAACCTGCTGCTCGCAACCGCTGTTTTTTGCCCGTTTTCGCCACGCCTGTATCCAAAAAATATTTTTGCCCACTCGCGCCCGCAATGCCAACGGTATGATTGAGCCACTGAACGGCAAGGATTAATCGAGCTTGCCTTATGCAAGCGTTTTATGTATATTCCACGCGAACAAAAACATGACACAGTGCGACCTCGCGCGCGCTGTATTGAAAGGAGAAAGCCATGCCCCGTCCTATCATCAATGCCGACGAATGCTCTGCCTGTGGAATCTGCGTCGACACCTGTCCCCAGGGTGTCCTTGACATCGTGCGCGACGCTGCGACCGTTGTAAACGAGGATGCCTGCATCGCCTGTGGCGACTGCATGGAGGAATGTCCCATGGGTGCCATCGAGGACATCGAGGAGGACTAGCCCCCGCAGCCCCTCTCCCGTCTCTCCCACCACTCCACTACCGCCCACCACACCCATGCCCCATCGCGCAGTAGGGGCGACACAAAAAAAGACCCTGGGTCACATCACCCGGGGCCTTCTGCATTGTTTGAACTGCGCCCATGCCCGTTGCTTGCGCGCCTCATCGTCCAGCGACGCCTCAAAGCCGTCGACGCTCACCAACAGCCGTCCGGCGCAGTATACGCTCCGTCCCGGCGCCACATCCACGGGAAACCCCGTCTCCGCCCCCGTGAAGGCGTCCACCAGCACCCGCCGGGCCGCCTCGTCAAGCGCCACAACCACCAGCGGGTCGACCACCTCGATCACTAGGCGCAACGCTGCGGCATCCAGCGCTGGCACCCCCTCGGCGCGCAACAGCACCCCGCACCAGGCACCGTCCCCCCAGTCCAGGGCCACAAACGCCTTATCAAGCGCAACGCTTTCATCTGCGGAGAAGCCCCGGCCGCCCTCCCCCTTAACCGCCACGACCGTCCCTAGGGGATTGCCAATAACAGAGCCCGCAAAGGGCTCAAGCTGCTGTGTTGCTATAGCGGTAAAATCAACCATAGGGCCAGTTTAGCGCAACAAGAGTGTTTACGCGCTTCGCGTGTCGCCCGTATAGGTTGCGCTTACGCGCAAGATTCCCACAATTTTGAGAATAAGCAACAATAACAGTGCCGGGGGCGTTATTCCCACCCCCGTCACTGTTATTGCGTTATCGCTGGCATTCTTAGCGCGCAGCACCAAGAATCCTTATAGGCGCACGCCCCATCCTCATCCATGAGCGCGCAGCGTAACACGCGTGTTACGCCTTGGGCGGCACCCAGAGGTATTGCCAGGGCTTCTTCTCCAAATCCTTGACGAGCTCCTCCACGGGGCCGTACTTCATGATGTTGGCCTGGCAGTGGTGGACGCAGGACGGCTTCTTGCCCTTGGCGGTACGATCGGCGCACAGGTCGCACACGAGCGTGAACGCCGGGATGAAGTCATAGACGTACTGGTCGGTCTCGTCACCGTTCTCGTCCTTGATGGGCCAGGGGCCCTGCTGCATGACCTTGACGCCCCACTGGCCCAAGAACAGGTCGTGCTCGGACTGGCAGGCGATCTCGCAGGAGTAACAGCCGGTGCAATAGTGATAATCAACCAAGATTCCGTTGCGAGCCATTATTGGGCCCCCTTCCTGGGTGTCGTGTCGTGCTTGGGGGGATACGCTCCCGTTACCGGGTCGACGCCGCGCGCCAACTCGCGCTGGTCGAACTTGCGCCAGTGGTCCTTGGGCATGGAGGCGACCTCCTCCGGCGTGCAGGGATACACCTTTGCAAGCGTGCATTTGAGGTCGGCGCCAAAGCCGGTACGTCCCGGCTTGTTGCGCAGAAGCGCGTTGACAAAGGACTGGGTGCGTCCAAAGAGGCTCGGCTCCTCAGGGTCCTGCTCAGGGAACCACCATCCGTGCTGTGCCGCAATCTCGTGCTCACCTACCTCATAGGTGACTTTGGCGCGCTGACGGCAGCGACGGACTTCCCACACGCCGCCGTCGCCCAGGTCCTCAGGGCGGGGGTTGCGAGTGCTCTCGGTGATCGTGCGGTCAGGTATGCGTACCTTGTTCTCCAACCAGACCCAGTCGCCTTCGCTGATGCCGTTCTCTGCAGCAGTACGCGGGTGGATCTGCACCCACGGGTCGGGCGTGAGCTGACGCAGCCAGGGGATCTGGCGGTGCTCAGAGTGAAAGAACGAGGTGGTGCGCGCACCGGTGATCATGATGAGCGGATATTCCTTATAAAGCTCAGGCGTGGTCACGGGGCCGATGCTGGGCTCCTCGATGTAGGGCAGCGGGTCATAGCCAAATTGCTCAAAGAGCGAGGCATACAGCTCAACGCGGCCGGTGGGGGTGTTGAAGCCGGGTTGGCCATCGGGGCGCAGCTCGCCCGTCTCGTACTTGCGGTACTTATACACCGGATAGGCCGGGCCGCGGTCGCGCAACTCTTCCCAGGTGTACTCGGAGGGCTCGATCATGGTGTCAAAGACCGCCTCGTCACTGTCCCACATCGCCCATGCCGGCTCAGGGTTACGGGCGTGCTTCACGGCCTCAAGGTACGCAGGGTCGTTGTCAAAACGGCTTCCCAGGCGACGGTTGATCTCGGCATCGCTCAAGACTTCGCCACGCGGCGTGACGGTGGGATTGATGGTGGAGAGGAAGTAATAATGCGCACGGATGCCCTTCTTCTCCGCCCAGGTAGCCACCGGCAACACGATGTTTGCATAGGCCTGGATGGTAGGCGTGAAGAAGATGTCGACAGCGGCGCAGAACTCGACTTTCTTCAATGCCTGATACCAACGCTCAGACTCACAGCTCATACAGTTGATGCCGTTAGAGGTTTGCAGCCACAGGCCCTTGACACGGTCATTCTCGCATTCTTCAAGGCACATATCGGGCATGGACTGGGTGAGGCCATAGCGGTACATCGGGTACTCGGACCAGCCGATGCGCTTCTTCTGCTGCTCCTCGGTGAGGATGTCATAGTAGCCCCAGGCGCCGGCAGACGGAGGGTCGATGCCCATTGGCGCCGTTGTATAGACCATGCCGCCAGGCTGGTCAAGATTGCCGGTGATGGTCCAGAGCGCCGCGATTGACTGGGCGCACGGGGTGCCCTGCGACTGCATGTCAACCGCGAGGCCCCATACGATGTTGGCCGGCTTGGCGGTTGCGAACATACGGGCAGCCGCAATGAGCTTCTCTTTGGGAACCCAGCACATCTCAGCGAGCTCGTCGAGGTCAAGGCTGCGGCACCGCTCCGCCAACTGTTCAAAGCCGTAGGTCCAATACTCGATGAACTCATGGTCGTAGAGGTCTTCCTCGATGATGATCTTGAGCATCGCCATGGCAACGACGGTGTCGGTACCAGGGCGGCTCTGGATGTGGATGTCGGCGCGCGAGGCCCACCAAGTCACGCGGGGCTCGACGCTGATGAGCTTGCAGCCGCGCTTCATCACGTCGGTCACCCAGTGGCCCATGAAGAAGTCGGGATTGGAGATATGCGGGTTGCAGCCCCAGATGATGGTACATTCGGGACAGACCCAGTCCTTGCTCTCATAGCGATCGGCCTGGAACTGCGACATATCGGCGATCATGAAGCCACCATAGCTGAGGATCATCAATGAGATGCGCGGGAGGTAACAGGCGGTGCCGGAGAGGAAGCCGTACTCATTGGGGCTGCCGATGGCATACCCTAAACGGCCAACCTGCCACTGGTTGTCGCGGGCAGTGCCGCGCAGCAGATGGATCGTCTCTGGCCCATAGGTTGTGGCGATACGCTTGAACTCACGCTCGATGGTGTCGAGTGCCTCGTCCCAACTGATGCGCTCCCACTGGTCGGTGCCGCGCTCGGCACGTTTCATCGGGTAGAGTATACGGTTGGGATGATGGATAACCTGCTTGAAGGCCAGGCATCTCGGACACAGGCGCCCCTGGTTGTAGGGATCCTCTGGGTCGCCTTCGAGCTTGACAAACTCGCCCGTCTCCTTGTCGGAATACACCAGGACGCCACAACCCTCATGACAGCCGGGCGCACTCCACACCGAGCTACGGCGCACGATGTACCCGTCCTCCTCGTACTCCCACGGCCGGGAGGGTGCCCACGACTGCGCATCGTGGTGTTTGCCCGCGCCAATCTGAAACTGGTTCTCCGTCTTGGAGGTGCCAATCTCGTCCAGGGCCTTGCCCTCGATCTCAACCGCTCCCTTGATCTCGATTTCTTTCTCTGCCATCACAACTCCTTTCACTGCCAACTCGCTGTTCTCCTGATATCTCCACAGTGCGGCCCCTCTACGGCCACAGGCCATGCGTGGATTGGATATGACCAGTTGAACACGCGCGGAGTATGAGCGCGTAACGCAATGGGTAGGAATTACCCCACTCATTATTTAAGTATGAGGTCAGGGATGCGGATAAGGACGAGAGCACTCCCGCCCAACCGCCCCGCTCCAGCGTGGCCTACTGCACGTTGAGGTGCTCAGGGGCCGGCTCGAAGGGGTAGTCCTCAATGAAGTCCATGAGCTTTTGCTGGGAGTGGATGTCGGTCTTGTGGTAGATGCTGTAGATGTGGCTCTTGACCGTGTGTGACGAGATGACGAGCTTGTTGCAGATATACTCGGCGTTGCGGCCCTTTACCAGGTAGACGAGGATGTCGCTTTCGCGCGGCGAGAGATGGTAGAGCTTAGAGACGGTGTCGCACTTCGCCTTGAGCACCGCCTCCTGGCTCATGTCGCCTGCAATGGCAGCACGGGCGGGCTCTGGTTGCGCCGCCTTGAGTGCGTCGTCATGATGGTGCAGGTCGGGGAAGAAGAGCGCCAGTGCCAGCACGAGGACAAACGCCATCCCCAGCATAAACACCGCGAGGACCAGGTCCTCGGCCTGGGCGATGATAAGCAGGGCCGTAAGAAGCCAGCCGATTACAAAGCCCATCAAGCGCACATTTATCCCCGAGGTGACATGAAAGAACACCGCATAGCCCTTATCCACAATCTTACGCACATTGTTCGCGTAATTAAATGACGTGAACCCTGCCCATGCCGCGATAACCACACAGAGCGCGACCACATGCTCGGTACCGGTGGTAAAAGGGACAACAAGGCATCCGGCAACGGTGATGACGAGCATGATGCGCAGCAGCAGGATGACATCGACCTTTGTGCGTTTGAGCGAGATGGCCGCCGTAACAAGCGAGCCGGCAAAGATCGCCAATATCCCATAGAGCGCAACGCCAGGGCCAAGCTCAAGCAACAACACAAACGAGATGCCAAAGGCCATGCCAAAAAGAAAGAACGCCGGCTCGATCTCACGGTTGAACGGCAGGTACTCGCTGCGGTGCTTGACAACGACCTCCTTCTCGCCCTTTGACCGCGTGCTCATATAGGCGAGGAGCACGAGGCTGAGGACAAGAGAGACGGCACCGGTGACCGGCTGCGCGACGGACGGCATCGCGTAGGTGAGCAGGGACACCAAGGACCCTCCGGCAAACGAGAAGCTCGTGAAGATAAAGAAGTTGTGTATCCTCGTCCTGCCGCACAGGTCAAGCCAACAGGCGATGTAGTACGCAGCGCAGAAGCCCGTACCGAGTGCGAAGAGGCAGACAAGCGCATAGGGAGGATCGATGCCAAGGAGGGAGAGGAAGATACAGGCAGGGACGAGAAGCGCGCCCACCAAGGTGAGCGCCGCCACAGGATACGGGGCAGACTTTCGCTTTGTCCTACCCGCCATGAAGCGTATGAAGAGATTGCCACAGGCTATCCCCACAAGGAGGAACGCCTGCGCCAGGCTACGAAACTCGACGGGGACATCGGCGGGAAAGAAGGCAAAGGACCAGAACACCGTGGGAAGCAACCAACCAAGCAGGAGGGAGAAGCCGATGATTCCCAGCAACTCCATTGCGCCGAGATGGTACTTTGAGACCTCTGTATCCACTAAGCAGGATCCTCCATAATGACGTGAGGCTTCACCAAGAAGCACCTTAAGATGTGCAGAGAACCCCAGCGTCCGCACCTCTTATCTTATGAAATTATAGAGCATCCGACCCGGGATGTCGCTTGATTTCCTGA
The DNA here is from genome assembly GCA_031290695.1 of Coriobacteriales bacterium. The sequence continues at coordinate 15,481 of JAITNB010000094.1, forward strand.
GTCGGATGCTCGATTTTCTGTAAGGTTTTGCCTATCCGGGTACGGATTGCCCCTCATGTAGTTGGGTCTTGGCGGCAACACGGGTACCGGGGAGCATCGAGAACCCGCATGAGGGACACGCTGGTGCCCCCAAAGGAACCATGGCCTTGCAGGCCATGCAGGGAATCCCTGTTACGTTGCGGTCTATAGTGCGGGGCCTCCCGCAGTTACCACAACCAGTACACACGTATCCGCACATCATTCACCTGGTTCTGTTGCCTTATCCTGTGGCCAACGGCTGACGGCCTTCGTCCTCCTCAAAGGGAGGGGCCTTAGTGACACCGTAGATGATCCAGCATACCATACCAGCCACCACGCAGCCAGCGACCAGAGGGGCGACGTTGCCCCAATGCGGGTCGGCCAGGTTGCCAACAACATAGCCAACAACCGGCGTACAAAGCAGGTTCGAGATGCCTTGGAAGAAGATGATTATCGCCATGCCGATAGGCATCGTGATACGTTTGGGCATGGTTATAGGCACCATCGCCCAGATAACGCCGGAGGTATAGCCACTCTCGAAGCCAAGAAGCACCAGGTAATAGGGCAGGTACTCATAGGGGATCATAAAGGCAAAGATGTACATCAGGGCAAGGCAGGAGGCGATAATCGCCATAGCGTTGCGTGCCTTGATGGTAGAGAACCTCTTAAGCAGGAACCCCGTAATGACCGAAACAGGAATGGCAGCAATAAAGGCGATCGAGGACATCCAGCCACTCTTGATGCCCGCTTGCTCACCTGCCAGGGCCGCTGCCGCATCAGGGGTCAAGCCGGAAGCTATCCCCTGTGCTATCAGGCCCGGCATCTCCTGCGTCTGCACATAGGTAGGGACCCAGGTAAAGACGCAGAGCGAGGCACCCAGCACAAGGCAGAACCCCAGGCCAAACAGCCACATGCGCCATACTTTGAAACCCTCGGTGATCGAGGGGCGCCTTCCAACGTCCTCGCCAGCCCTACGGCGTGCTGCCATCGCCTTGTCACGTCCGGTGCGTGGTTTTTGCACGATCAAGGCAAAGACGATGAAGGCGAGAAGGGCGAGAGCGTCAGCGAACCACCACCACGCATGCCAGTTATTCGGGTCTCCGGTGAAGGCGATGGCTATCGGCACGCCGATGTTATAGGCCAACGCCGCTCCGGTAACATACCAGAGGTTCCAAAGCCCCATGGGCAGCCCGGCCTTCTCACGTGGGAAGTACATCGAGATAATGGTGGTGGCAACCGTACCCATCATCGCAACCCCGATGCCCTCCAAAACACGCCCGACGAGTAATTGCGTCACGTCCTCGCCGGTGAGCGCACCAACGGTACAGCCAACCACCATGAAGCCAACACCCACCACGCCAACGGGCTTAGGCCCAAAGCGGTTGATGAGGAACGCCGCCGGGAAGGCGGTTATCACGCCGGCCAAGGCGATGATCGACATCAACCAACCGGTCGCGCCCATATCTCCGCCAAAGAACTCGAAGGACAGGCCTCCCATGAAGACCGGCACCTTGAACTGGTTCATGATGACGATGATGCCGGCGAAAAGGAGCGCACAGAGGACTATCCATCCCTTACGCTGGATCTCCTTGCTCGCAAGTACCTCGGCGTCCTGACGGGCCCCCGGGTGCATGTTGGGCCGGGTTCTTGTATCGTTTTCCATCTCAGGTCCCTTCTCCCGTGAACCGGGATACAGTCCTTTACTGCTATGCGGGTAAAACAGGGATTCCCGGTACTCAATACTATGCAACGGTGCAGCGAGCCGGGAATCCCTTTAACAACAGTCCCCTATTCTACGGATGGGACCCGATCCAAATCAATACGCGCTAGTCTTTCTTATGCTCCTGCGGCGCTTCCTTGGACTCGCTTGGCTTGAGGAAGAAGGAGCAGATCAGGGCGACCGCGGCTACGGGCAACACGGCGACCCAGCACGCGGTTCCCCAGGCGTTCAGGGCCGGGCCGGCCCCCTCGCCAAGCTGCGCGAGCTGGCTGGCACTGGAGATCAGCTGTCCCCCGTTTGCCGCAACAGCGCCGCCAAAGACCGTGGCCATGACCGACTGGCCGGCGAACTGCAGGAACGTGACGATGGACAGGCCGAGGGCGACTGCGGTGGTGCCGCCGCGCCCAACGAGCAAAGGCACATAGGGGCGGATGGTGCCAACGAGGATCATATTGCCCAGGGCGTTGCAGACCAGATAGAGATAGAACATCGACCAGCCGCTAAACGGCCCCAACTCATTGCGGAAGCCTGTGACGCACGTGAGCGCCAGAAGCAGTGCGCCAAACATGATGAGGACCCATTTGCGGTTGCGCTGCAAACGGTCATAGATGATGGCCGGGAGCGGTGCCAGAATACCCAAAGCTGAAGAGATCGAACCCCAGAACGCGGCCTGGGTGTTGTCCATGATCCCATTGCCAGCGCCCATACCGGCATCGCCAAACCCACCGGCGAAGAAGATGGGGGAATAGGTGGTAAAGCAATAGTTCACATAGTTGAAGGCAAGCCAGATGATGGCCAGCATGATGATCTGATACTGCTTGAAGAACTTCAAGACCTCGCGGATAGGCTTGGTCTCGGCAGACACACCGGTGTTTGCCTCGGGCGCGCGATACACGATGATGACCAGAAGTGTGGTGATGACGAGCAGGACGACCATGATCCACCAGCTAATCTGCGGCAAGCTGTAGGCAAAGGGGCCATGCTCGCCCATGCCGCTGGCACCAGGGAACAAGCCCTTGAGGGGGTTGACGATGAGGTTGGTGGACACGATGATGGCCACCGGCACCCACGTTGCCCAGATGCCCATTGCCAGGCCGCGGACCTTACCAGGAAACCAGGTGGTGATAGCGGTGGGCGACGTGACGCCTACGAGGCCAACGCCCAGCCCAACAACAACGCGGGCAACAAGCAAGAACGTGAAATTACCGGCACCGGGTTGGCCGTCGCCAGCCGAGAGCGCCATCAGGATGCCGCCGATGATGACGAGGATGGCGCCAAAGACCAAGGTGTTCTTGACGTTGAACCTCTTGACCAGGAAGGTCGCGGCCACCGCACCAAAGAGGGCCCCAAACGAAACCATGCTCATCGTCTGGCCAACGCTTGAAACCAGCCTAAAATCCCCTTCCAAAAACACCGCGAGGACTGTGTTGTCAGCCAACATGGGCGGGAATGAGAACCACAGGATAGGTACCGCCAAACTCAACAGGTACACGATTACGAGCATCAGCCAGGCCCTTGGCGAGGCTTTCTCTTGTACTGCGCTGGCGTTTGTTTCTGCAACCATTGTCTCTCCTCCTTCATAGACGTTTGAGGCCTCGGCCCCTTATTACCATAAGGTTGCATTGTTCGGGTCAGGGATACGTGCGAGTGCTCAAGGCTTGGGCTTATCCATAATCCGCTACTGCATGTTGGTACCTGGTGCCTAGAGGTTGAATATCCTCTGGGCATTGCCCCCTAAGATGAGGTCTTTCTCCTCCTGGGGCACATCGATGGCATTGATCGACTCGACGCTGCGGGCCAGCCACTCGTAGAACACGGGGAATGACGAGCCCAGCAGGATGTGGTCGGCGCCATGTTGCTTGACGGCGCACTCCAGGGCGTTCTTGCCCCAAGAAAGCGCATGGCAGGCATCGAAGAAGATGTTGTTCTTCATATAGCTGTCATAGTCATCGCGCGTGAGGCCGGTGGCGAGGCGGTTCATCGCCTCTTTTTTGGCTGCCCGATGCGGGGCCAGGATCTCGGCATTGCCAAACCAGTTGCCGCCCAGCATCGTGTGGACAAACTTGAGGTCGGGGAACTCGGAGAACATGCCGCTATAGAGCTCGCGGCCCACGGCGGTTGCCTGAACCATCAGGCGGCCAAGCTCACGGCGCAAGACGGTGTATTCGTCGTAGTTGCCAAAGCAGTTCTGGCCGGGGGTGTGGTGTATGACCGCCGGCACCTTCTTCTCATTGAGCACCTTGAGGTAGGGCTTGAACTTCTCATCATCCAAAAAGAGGTTGCCGTAGCAGGCGGCGAACTGCACGCCCACCATATTGAGGTCGCCGATGCAGCGCTCCAGCTCGTAGATGTCTTCCTTGCGGCCCCAGGGCGGGATGACCGCGTTGGCGGCCAGGCGGCCACCCGAGCGCTTGACCATCTCGGCGGCACCGTCGTTGACATAGGTGCAGACGTCCAGCGGCAGCCATTCCTGCCAGACGGGCATTCGCAGGATACCATCGTCGACCCGGGCCTCGTCCATCGCACTGAGCTTGGCCTCCAGGCTGTAGTCGCCATCCACATAGTTGAGGATCTCGTTGCCACCATACTCCAGCACAATCTGATCACGTTTGCCGTCAGGCGTCTTGGCGCGGTAGGCCTTCATGCCAAACGTAAAGGGGACGCAGTCCAAGAAGCCCTGCAGGACCTTGTCGTTGGTGAACAGGTCGGTTGGGAGATAGTGCATGTTGCCGTCAATTACCTTTTGTGCCATGGTTCCTCCTTAAATCGATTTACAGTATCCAACAAATTATTGGTTTTCTTACTTAATATGCTCAGGTTTGGCATCTGCGGGCAGACGGTCCGCTTTGCCTGGCCGCACCAGGAAGGCCACAAAGACGAACACCACGGCAACAGGCAACCCAACGGTCAGGCTGGCTGCGCCAAAACCACTGCTGTCAGCTACGGCGCCAAAAATCGGGCCAAAGAGCTGCCCAACAAACTCCAGGAAGGTAATGGCGGCCAATCCCAATGAGATGGCGCTAAAGCCGCCTTTGTGTACCAGGGAAGGCAACATAGGGCGCACGCTGGCAACAATAGAGGCATTGCCTATGACCATAAAGACGATGTAGGCGACCAGGTACGGAATGCCCCAGTCCTTGAAGCCGCAAATGTTGGCAAAGATATAGGCAACGGCGGCAACAACGATCATGAGGTATTTGCGGTTGGGGGTAATCTTGTCGTAGATAACTCCAAACAGCGGAGCGATTATGCCGCAAGCCGATGCCACAACAGCCACCAAACCAGCCGTGGTCTGATCAAAACCGAGACCGCCTGCAATCGCAGGAGCCGTAAAGAACGCCACGTTAAAGGAGGTAAAGTTATTGTTACAGAAGGTGAAGAGGAGCATGCAGAGCAACAGGGCGATGACGCGACGCTTACCAATCCACTTGAGGGCAGCACCAAAAGAGCCCTTCTCAACGTGCACACTACCCGAGCCTTTTGCCGGGTCTTTGTAGATGATGAGCAGCAAGATAAAGGCGATGACCGAAACGACCAATCCCGCCCAGAAGAGGATATGGATATTGGGAGCTGCCGTCGAGGTGGCCGCAAAATCCGGAGCTCCGATGCTAGTGTTGATAAACAGCCCGCTCTCATCATCATGGACAATCATGCCACCCAGCGCAAACGGGCGGAGGATCACGTAGTTGATGATCATGGCAACCGGCACCCATGTGCCCCAAATGCCAATGGCCAGGCCGCGCTGCTTCTCACTGAACCAGACTGAGATGGCCGTGGTGGCAGCGGTGGCAGCACAGCCAATACCAAAGCCCCCCACAAAGCGCGAGCCCACCAGCAGGTTCCAGTCGCTGCCAGAAAGCGCTGCGATAAGGCCGCCGCCAATCAGGAACAATGCGCCGATAACCATGGTTACTTTGATACCGATCCTGTCCTGGAATAAAAAGCAGAACAGGGCACCGACAAATGCCGTAATACAGACATCGGTCATCAAAAGGCCAAGGTTCATGTTCGGATTGCTGACAAGATCTGGGTTAGGTATGATGTATTGCATGATGAACCCGTCAGCAACGGATGTCGAGGTAAACCAGAACATCGCAGCTGCCACACTAAAGAGATAGGTTACCGCAAGTACAACCCATTGGAACGACGAGGACTTTGATTCTGTCATACGCACTTCCCTCCTTAATTGTGAATAAACACAAACCGCATCGCCCCACGCACAGTGCGCAGGGCGATGTTAAAACCTAATCTTCCCTTACCGCGACGATCATCTGCTTTTCGCGGAACAGGCGCTTTGAGAGGTATTCGATGTCGCCGTACTCAAGGCTTCGCGACTGGCAGTGCTGAACGCACGCCGGCTGTTTGCCCTTGGCAACGCGGTCCTCACACAGATCGCACCATTTGGTCACCAGCGGCACAAAATCGTACTGGTAGTCCTTCTCACCAAGTTTGAAGGGGCCGAGCTTTTGAATCTTGAGGCCAAACTCCTTCTCAGTGAAATCCTTCTCCTGCTGGCAGGCCAGTACGCAGGCCTCGCAACCGGTGCAGTATTCGACATCTATAAGCAATCCCTTGAATGGCATGGATCCTCCTCTACTTTCTGACTTCAACCGTCGCAGGGTCGTGGTTTAACACGGCGGGCTCTTCTTTGCCAATCTGACAGATCATGGCCTTGTAGTTGGCACCAAAGCCTGAGACGCCAGCGGGCAGGGGCACAAGGTTGTTGCAGTTCGACTCGAACACGCCAAAGGGGCCGGCGGGATCATCGGGGTCGTCGCCGTGGCCGCGCTCGGGGAACCACCAGGCATGCTCGCACTGGAGGACCCGCGGGTCATAGGTGTCGTTAAAGCTGGTCTTGTAGTAGCACTTGCCGTGGTTGTTCCATATCCAGATCCATTCGCCCTCAACGATGCCGTATTCGGCAGCGGTCTGGGGATGCAGATAGACCAGTGGGTCAGGGTGCAGGGCACGTAATTTCTTGATCTGGCGCTGCTCTGAGTGGAAGAAGTGCGGCACGCGGGCCCCGGTGGTGAGGATGAGCGGGAACTGTGCGGCAAGCTCAGGGTCGGAATAAGGGCTTTCGATAGGCTCGATGTAAGCGGGCAGGGGGTCAAGGCCGCCGCCAGCGTAATGGAATACCATCGAGTATATCTCGGCACGGCCGGTTGGGGTCGAGAAGCCGAGCGAGCCGTCGGGGCGAAGCCCGCCGGTCTCGTACTTGCGGTACTCGAACTCCGGGTACTTCCATACCGCGTTTTGGAGCTCCTTCCACGTGAAGCCGCCCTGCTTGAGGGCGTAATCCCACATCGCTTCGTCCGTGTCCCACGGGTAGGCGATGTCGGTGTATTTGACGCCAACGGAGGTGTCTACCGTAAAGCCATATTGAGTCTCGATCTTCTCGATCATCGCCTGGTCAAGGTTGTCACCGTAGGTGCCGGGAACGAGGCCTTCACGCGTGACACGCTTGCCCAGCTCCCTAAAGATGGTCTGGTCGGCCCTCGTGTCGTAGAGCGGCTCGATCGCCTTGTTGATACTGCTGATGCTGTAGGGGTTGAGTCCGCCAAAGCCAATGCGCTCGACGTAGCTCACAACCGGCAGTACGATGTCGGCCAGGGCGAACATCGAGGGGTTCATAAACAGGTCGGACCACACGATAAACTCAAGCTGTGCGCGATACCAGCGTTCCATCTGCATCTTGGTCTGCGCGCCCATACAGGCAAGGAAGTTGTTGGTGACAAAGTAGGCGGCCTTGAACTTATAGGGGCCATACAGGCCGTCGTCAGAGCCGGGCACATGCTCCCAGGACTCAAAGGTCGCGTTCGAGCTGAGGTTCTTGAAGCCTACGCCAAACAAGGGGTAACGGTCGGCACCCATGCGCTTGCCGGGCTCCTCCTCAGGGGTCAATAACTCCTCGTAGCCCCAGGTGCCTGTCCAGTTGGGCTGGGCAATGCCCCAGCAAGGATGGCCAATGACGTTGCCGCCCGGCACATCGAGGTTGCCGGTGATGGTCCACAGGCACACGACCGCGTGTGCTGCCTGTTGGCCGCCGGTCTGCTGGTCGAGGGCGACGCCCCACTGAATGGCAGCGGGCTTCGCAGCGGCATACTGGCGCGCAAGGCGGATGATGTCCTCCTTGGGAACCCAGCTGCGCTCGGCCAGCTCATCGAGGTCGAAGTCCTTGCAGCGCTCGATGACTGCCTCAAGGCCGTAGACCCACATCTCGCAGAACTCCGCGTCGTAAAGCTCCTCCTCGCAGATGACCTTGAGCATTGCCATCGCCAGGGCCCCATCGCCGCCGGGACGCACACGCAGCCAGTTCTCACCGGCGCGGGCAGCGATCCAGGTGAGCTGCGGGTCGATGACGGCGACCTTCATGCCACGCTGCATGAGGTCGGTGATCCAGTGGCCAAAGAAGCCGTCGGCATTGGAATAGAAGGGCTGATGGCCCCAGATGATGCAGAGCTCCGGCACCACGTAGCGGGGGTCGTCATAGCGCAGGGGCAGGAACTGCGAGCAGTCCATGACCGTCGCGTCGCCCAACATGCAGGCCATGCTGGCGATTCGGGGCAGGTAGCAGGAGTTGCCCGCGAAGTACGGCACGCCCTCGTTGGGACTGCCGAGACTGGCGGTGAGGCGGGTGACCTGGTGGATGTCGCGGCCGGTTCCCTGACACGACATGATGGTCTCAGGGCCGTACGCGGCCGCGATACGCTTGAACTCACGCTCGATAATATCGTAGGCCTCGTCCCAGGTGATGCGCTCGAACTTGTCCCTGCCACGGTCCTCGCGCGCGCGCTTCATGGGATATTGCAGACGGTCCTCGTGGTACACATAGTCGGGGATGCACAGGCAACGGCTGCACAGGCGTCCCTGGTTGTACGGGTTCTCGGGGTCGCCTTCGATCTTGACCAGCTTGCCGTCCTTGACGTATTGCAGGATACCGCAGGCATTGTGACACCCCGGCGCCGACCGGGCATGGCCGCGTATGACGGTGTAACCGTCCTCCTCCCAGGTTATGGGGCGTGTACTGGCCATGACATCCACGGGAGTTGGTATCATACCGCCGGTTACGTTTGACTGAGCGGTAATCGGGGTTGCCTTCCCATCACTCATGGAGCCTCCTTCCTTCGTTCTTTTCTCTGTTCTCCTTTGTTAGCCTCGTGAACCGCAGCCTCACGCAGTTTTCACGGGACTTTCTTAGGTAACATTGTGGCAACGGCCACCTGCGGCCTCTCCCCAAAAGCTAATGAGGTCGCAGAATTCAGTAGTAATGAATGAGGTCTGGCCTCATTCATACTTTGAGTATTAGGTTGGTCTTTTATGGAATTTGGAGGGCGGGCTTATCTCCTAATGGTGGGGGCGTATAGACTGCTAACTGAGTCTGTCGATGCCAAAGGTACCCTGCTGGCTCCCAATGCTTCCAAATCCGCAAGTTCTTGAAAAGCGATCCCTTGAGAAGTGAACAAAAAGTATGTATAATTATTTTTCAATACTACTATTATTGAAAGTTGCTTATATGGATAAATCTGCTTTACTCGACCGTCTCCTTGGCTTTGATGAAGAAGTCTACTTGCTGTTCGCAAGTCTCAAGGTTCGATTTACGGTATTCCTTGTTGGCGGCAGCTCACTCGTACTCCAGGGATACACTCTGCGCTCAACACATGACATTGATGCACTAAGCGTTCCTGTAAAACTGGTTCATCTATTGGCAAAATACGATATCAACACTAAAGTATCTGCCTATATTGATTCGTTTCCCTACGGGTTTGAAAGCGAAAGACGCTATAAGGAGATGGCCAGCAACTTTGAGCAATACAAGGAACAATACCGGTCATGCGTAAACTCACATTCGTAGGCTTTCTTAAACGCTACTGCCAAGAACTGGCAGGCGAGAACACACTGAGCGTAGCCCGACTCTGCCGCCTAGCTGCCACAAGCAACCCCAGGCTCGCAGAGCCACTTTTCCTGTATGCCGTCTTGAGAGAGCAGACTCGTTTGCTGCTCAGAAGTGCGAGCGGTACCTCCCTTGAGACAACATTCGCCACATTGGACGCCCGCTTCAAGTCGCCAGAAGCTCTTGTTGATGCCCTCAGGTCTGGAGACAGTCATCTGCCCGCCCGCTATCACAAGGTATACCGGAGCTATCAAAGCGTCTCAAGTAAAATCGAAACCGACAGAAATGCCAGTATACTCATGCGAGCAAGAACACTTGAGACCATGTATGCAAAAAGCCTAACTAACTACCGCATTTATACCGATCTCAGCCTCAACCCAGGCAACATCAATGCTTTCTTGAAGAACGCAGACGCTACAAAAGTAAGCAGATCTACTGCCCGAGCAATCTTGGACTATGCGCTAATGTACTAAATAACCGTTTAAGATACTTATGGCTTTCCTGTTGATATTCAGGAAAAAGCCCAGGCTTGTGCCGGAATCGAGATCGAGTGTGTGGAGAACAGGGCCGAGACGGTAGAGATGTTTCGTGCGGCGCCCGAGAGGTACCAGACGATATTCAAGGACGTGCAGATGCCGGTTGTGTGCATGGTTGTGCGGGCGAAGCTGCGGCGGTACCTGGGGTAGACACGTGGG
>JAITNB010000101.1 GCA_031290695.1 Coriobacteriales bacterium
GATAGGATATGACAACTAAGTCACAACTACCCCGCAGGTAGGGGGCTTTACCTGTTCATGATGGGAACCACCCGGTGAATAAGGAGGTTCCCTGATGAAGCAGGTAGCCCTGATATCGACTATCGTCATGGTGATTGCGCTGTACTGCGCCGTTACCGGCATACAGGACAGCGTTGCAGCACACGCAAAGAACGACCAGGAGGAGAGAAGCCCCTTTGTCTCCGCATACCTGTGGGATGGCTCGGTTGCATATGAGGAGGACGCGCAGACAGGGGAGGGCCTGCCTGTCTCCGCGTACCCATACGGTGCTGCCAACGACCATCTGGGCGAGGATTGGATGCTCGTCCTGGTCAACGCCCACAACCCTTTGCCGGATGGATTCACGCCCTCGCTCGCTACCCTTCCTAACGGGCTGGAGTTCGACGCGCGTGCCGTTGGCGAACTTGAGCGGATGCTTGCGGACGCGCGACAGCAGGGCCTCGCGCCCCTCGTCTGCTCGGCCTACCGTGACTACGGCTTCCAACAGACGCTTTTTGGCGCAGAGGTGGCTCGGTATCGGGGCCAGGGCCTGTCCCTGGAAGAGGCCTCCACGGTTGCCCGGAAGTCGGTCGCGTATCCGGGTACGAGCGAGCATCACCTGGGGCTGGCAGCAGACATCGTCCCCGCCGACCACCAGGTACTTGACGAAGCCCAGAGCCAGACCCCCTTGTATGCCTGGCTCGTCGCACATTGCGCCGACTACGGCTTCATCCTCCGGTATCCTGCAAACAAGACCGGGGTCACCGGCATCATGTTCGAGCCCTGGCACTACCGGTATGTGGGGTACGAGGCCGCTCAGGCTATCATGCGAAGCGGCCTGTGCCTGGAGGAGTACCTGGGAGCGGCTTGAAGGACGTCCACGGCACTCTGGTTGGCGCGATGCGTGTAAATGTCTCATAATGTCATCATTCAGTATCGTTTGGCATTATGATGGGAGAGACACCGTTGAAACGAATCATTGCAGCCTTGCTGTCGCTGCTCCTTGCCTTGCAGTTTGCGCCTATGGCCCAGGCGGCGCCTTTCCACCAAGGCGCGCCAGAGGCAGTTGCCCCCGGTCTTGCAGCACCAGAAGGCACAGGCGACCCCAGCTCTGCTGCCGCCGCGCTTGACGAGCTGGCTGCTGAGCTCTTCGTCTATGAGGCCTCATACAGCACCGATACGCTCAACCTGATGGTGGCGCATCCCGAGAAGTACGGCATCGAGCGCTTTGACCCCACGCTGGGCGACCCCTGCGACCCGCAGGCCCTCAAGGGCCAGACCAAGTATTACCACACGCTGCTGCTCAGGCTTGAGGGCATCGACTATGCGGCGTTACCGTCCAGCGGGCAGGTCACCTATGACGTTTTGGCAGACTCCCTGGGCCTCTGGGTCGAATATGCGAACTTCACCTATCATCAGGAGCCGCTGGCCCCTGCGATGGGATTGCACGTGCAGTTGCCGCTTACGTTTACCGAGTACCATTTTCGCACGGTACAGGATATCGAGGATTACCTGGCACTCCTTGAGGATGCGCCCCGTTACCTGGAGCAGGTCGCCCAGTTCGAGCGCGACAAGGCCAGCCGCGGGCTCTTCATGAATGCCAGTGCGCTCGACACCGTCATCGGGGAATGCGAGGACCTTATCGATGACGAGGCGGCAGACAACTTCCTCGTGCGCTTCTTCGACGAGTTGCTTACAGGCGATGACCCCCTGTTTGCCAACCTCGACGAAAGCACAAAGGAAACCTATCGCACACGCAACCTCCAGGCCGTTGGGCAGCAGTTCATCCCGGCATATCAGAACCTCATCTCCACGCTCACCAGCCTTGAGGAATCCACCCATCAAGGTGGCGTCTCGAGCTATCCCCGTGGTCAGGCGTACTACAGCCTCCTGATGCGCACCGAGGGATTCTCCCGCACACCCAGCGACGCGCTCGACCTTCTCACCACCCGCATAGATGAGGGGTTTGGAGAAATGCTGGACCTTCCTTATACCAGCCTGCCCGAACGCGATGAGAGTCCCGAGGAGGTACTTGCCTACCTTGAAGGCATCTTGGGGACGGAGTTCCCTGAGCTTGGCGCCGTGAACTACACGGTCAAGGAGATCTCGGAGGAGCTGGGCAACGACGTGGTGATGGCATACTACCTTATGCCCCCCGTCGACGAGCCTGACAACAACATCATACGGGTCAACCCGGACAACATACCGCCAAGTGAGCTGTTCACGACGCTTGCGCATGAGGGGTTTCCGGGGCACCTGTACCAGACGGTCTACTTTAGCCGTAGCAACCCGACACCCATACGGCAGGCTGTGGGTTACTCCGGGTATTCAGAGGGTTACGCTATGTATGTCGAGGAATACGCGATGGGCCTTGAGGGGTTGAGCGAGGACGGGCTCAGGTTTGCCAAGCTTATGAACGAGACCGATTATTACCTCTATGCGGCTGTTGACATCGGCGTCAACTACCAGGGATGGAGCAGCGCCCAAACCGAGTCCTACCTCGCGCAATGGGGCCTTGAGTCGATGGGGCAGCCGTTGTACGAGAACGCGCTTGAGGTTCCGGCGGTCTATCTCGATTACGGGCTCGGCCTCCTCGAGTTCCTCGAACTGCGCGGGAGTGCAGAGACTGCGCTGGGGGGCTCGTTTGACCCGCTGGCCTTTCACACCTTCATCCTCGACCTGGGGCCGGTGCCCTTTGGCATCCTCACGGCGCGCTTTGACGAGTGGCTCGAGGAACAAGGATAGTCTGTGGTCTTTCTGAGCCTATCTTTCTAAGCCCTATGCGCGGCCCGCAGTATTGCTATAATGCCGTATACGGACATAACAGCCGTTATCACTCCTAGAGGGGTTTCTGGTATGCGGGCATTGCGAAGGCTTATACATCAATTGGTATATTCTGAGGAAATCCCCCTAGATGCGCGGATGCTCAACCTCGTCTGCCTGTTGGGGCTGGTCGCTGCGGTTGCGGCCACTATCGTGCGCCTTATCGAGCAGGTCCCTGTTATCACGATAGCCACCATGGTGGTGATGCTCATCTCTATCGTCGCCCTCTTGGTCGTTGCCAACCGCTTTAGGATATACAACGTTGCCACCTGGGTGACCTTGCTTGTGTTGTGCAATGTGCTGTTTCCGGCGATCTTCTTCACCAACGGCGGCACCAACAGCGGTATGGCAGCCTATTTTGTGCTGACCATCGTTATCATCTTTATCTTGTCGCAGGGCAGGGCCTTCGCGCTCCTCATGATCATCCACATTGTGTGCCTGCTCGCCTCATACTTTGTCTACTACCAGTATCCTGGCCTGTTTGTCACACTCACCACAACCCAGCTGTATATCGACACCATCCAATCGTTCATTATTGCCGGATTCTTCCTCGGAACGGTCTTTGCGTTTCAAAGAAGGCTCTACACTGATGAGAAGCTCAAGGCCGAGAAGGCGAGCCAGGCAAAGAGCGAGTTCCTCGCCAACATGAGCCACGAGATACGCACGCCCATGAACGCCATCATCGGGATGGCGAATATCGCGAAGGCGGCCCCCGATGTGGAGAAGAAGGATTACTGCCTCGACAAGATAGACGATGCCTCGGTACACCTTCTGGGCGTGATCAACGATATTCTCGATATGTCGAAGATCGAGGCGAACCGGCTGGAACTCAGCAACGAGCCGTTCTCCTTTACGAAGATGGTTGCCGACGTGCAAAACGTCATCAGCCTCAAGGTCGAGGAGAAGCAACAGCAGTTTACGGTCAACATCTCCAAGGCTATCCCCGATGCGCTTATCGGCGACCGCCAGCGCTTGGCGCAGGTTATCACAAACCTCCTCTCCAATGCGACAAAGTTCACGCCGGAGGAGGGCACCCTGCATCTCGACGCGCGTTTGCTCAAGCAGGAAGGCGATGGCATTGTCCTGCAAATCGACGTGAAGGATACCGGCATTGGCATCAACGAGGAGCAGCAAAGCCGTTTGTTCAGCCCCTTCGAGCAGGCGGATAACCGCATATCGCGCCGGTTTGGCGGTACGGGCCTGGGCCTCGTCATATCACGGAACATCGTCGAGATGATGGGTGGCCGCATCTGGCTCGACTCCAAGGAGGGGAGGGGATCGACCTTCTCCTTTACCGTCGAGCTGCGACGTGGCGACGAGGTGCAGGAGGACTCGCTGCGACCTGCGACGCAAACAGACGTAGCACCAGGTGACGCTAGCGACGACACGTATGAAGACGGGGGACTTGAGGGCCGTTACCTGCTGCTGGCCGAGGACATGGAGGTCAACCGAGAGATTGTATTGGCGCTGCTTGAGCCGTTGGGAGTGAGCATAGACTGCGCGGTATCGGGAACCGAGGCCGTGGCGCTTTTTGTTGAGAATCCCGGGCGCTACGACCTGATATTCATGGACCTGCATATGCCCGAGATGGACGGCTATGAGGCCACCCGGCGTATCCGCGCCCTTGAGGGTGAGGGCGACAAGCCCATCCCCATCATAGCGATGACCGCCAATGTGTTCCAGGAAGACATAGACAAATGCCTCGCCATAGGCATGAACGACCACATAGGCAAGCCTCTGGACTTCAACACCGTTCTCGCGAAGCTGCGTCACTACCTGCCATAATGCCAATCAGGGGGCTTGGAGAGGGCCGGTAAGCCGGATTCTGTCGTGGGATGGCCATTTATCTGGGAATGTTGTCGCCAACATCCTCAAGCGGGCAACCCGAACGCGGGTCGGGCCAACCCATAGCGTTCCTATTTGCCCTTGCTCCAGATGGGGTTTGCCAAGCCGCCTTGTTGCCAAGACGCTGGTGCGCTCTTACCGCACCGTTTCAGCTTTTCTCCCGCGCACGGCGGGGGAGTTTTCTTTTCTGTGGCACTTTCCGTCGGGTCGCCCCGCCCAGCCGTTAGCTGGCATCCTGCCCTGTGGAGTCCGGACTTTCCTCATGCGGCCTGATGTGCGGGCCCAGGGCCCAAGGCTCAACACGCGGCCATCTGGCCCTCTCCAAGCCTGGGTATTGTACCACAGCGGTGCCTCACAGTGTCCTGTATACCCGCAGTCCCACACCCGCAAGCAGCGGGATGATAGCGTGTGCCGTATCAACGTCCTTTGCGCGCGCTTCCTCGGTGAGCTGCTCCCACGGGAGCATGTCGGGGTGGGTGAGGGGTATCGTTGCGCCGGCGTCATCCACTTTGCACCGGTCGTCATTGCGCTCCTCGCCGTAGAGGTATCCTGCTGCGCCCTTTGCGGCGAGCCACATATAGTGCTCAAGGCGTGCGAGCATGTTGATCTCGTCATCGGTGAACGCCATGACCGTGGTCGCGCGGGCCTCGCCTGCGTCAAACCCGCATCCTATGGTGTTGAGCTTGCGGGCGAGTAGGTGTACCTGGCGACGGTTGTCCTCCTGTATCTCCCGAGGCAGTTGCTCCCAGGGCCTCACAAACGGGCCCTGTTGTCCCCGCTCAAGCGACTTGCGGTAGTAGTCCTCATGTATTGCCCGTGCGAGCTTATCCAGAGAGACCTCAAGGCGGGCCTCGCTCTGCGCGATACGCTCCGCGACTCTATCCATTTCATCATCCTTCCCGTTGGCGGGGCCGTCATCCCCCTCGCCTTCGCTGCCCGTCATACGTGCCGGCCCGCCGCCAGCCGGCACTTGCGTCTGCACCTGCGCTTGAAGCCCAGGGTTCTCCCTCTCCAACCGCTCGACCCGCTTACGCAATGCTGCAACAACGTCTCGCGTGCTGTCTATGGCATCCCGGTTGTGGTACGCCTCCTCGAACAGCCGTGCGAATTGGCCAGTGAGCAGCCGGTCCTCCGAGCACAGGCACACCTTGTCGCCTTGCTCAAAGTCATGGAGCAGCAAAAACCGCCCCTCCTTGAGCCGCCTGGCCACACCCGGTACCGCGGCCCGCCCGCCCAACACGACGTGCAGGTTC
>JAITNB010000030.1 GCA_031290695.1 Coriobacteriales bacterium
TGGTCGGGGCGACTGGATTCGAACCAGCGACCCCCTGCTCCCAAAGCAGGTGCGCTACCAAGCTGCGCCACGCCCCGACATTAAAGACTGCCCTACCTGCGTACACAGAGGGCTGCGTACAGGTGAGCTATGAGATTCTATCACAACCGCCCACTTGAGTGGAGCGGGCCGGGCGTACAGTCTTGCTAACGAATGTGAGTGATGGTGCCGCCGCCTATGACGGTGTCATCGCTGTAGAGGACGAGGGCCTGGCCCTTGGTGAGGGCGCGTTGGGGGCGGGTGAAGGTTACTTCAAGGGTGTCCTCGTCGAGCTGGCGGGCGGTGACGGGTTGCGCAGTTTGGTTGTAGCGGTGCTTGGCGTGTGCCTGGAGCGTGCCGTCGATGCGGGGGGTGGCGATGAGGTTGATGTCGTTGATGACAACTATTGTGTTATAGAGGTTAGCATTTTGTGCGACGACCACGGTGTTGGTAGCAGGGTCGATCTCCTTGACATAGAGGGGATGGGCGGCGGCGATGCCTATACCCTTGCGTTGGCCTACCGTGAAGTCGATGACGCCGTGGTGGGTGCCAAGCACCGTGCCGTCAACGGCGACGAGGGGGCCAGGTGGTGGCGTGCGACCGGTGTAGCGGCGGATAAAAGCACCGTAGTCGCCGTTTGGAACGAAGCAGATGTCCTGGCTCTCGTGCTTGTGGGCGGTCTCGAAGCCCTGCTCGTGGGCGAGGGTGCGTACCTCCTGCTTGGTGAGGGTGCCCAACGGGAAGCTTGTGTGCGCCAGCTGCTCCTGGGTCATCGCGTAGAGCACGTAGCTCTGGTCCTTCGCAGGGTCGAGGCCTTTGCGGAGCAGCCACCGCCCGGTCTTATCCACAGGCTTTTCTATGCGGGCGTAATGGCCAGTGGCGATGCGGTTGAAGTGGGTCTGGCGGGCGCGCTGGAGCAGGCGGTCGAACTTGAGGTAGCGGTTGCAGTCGATGCAGGGGTTGGGGGTCGCGCCATGCTCGTAGGCGGCGATGAAGCGGTCGATGACCTGGGCGGCGAAGGTGTCGCTGAAATTGAAGACGTAGTAGGGGATGCCCAGGCGGGCGCAGACAGCGCGGGCATCGTCGATGTCGGCCAGCGAGCAGCAGGTGCCTTCAAGGGGCTCGCCGATGGCCTCGTTGTCGTAGAGCTTCATGGTGACGCCGGTGCAGTGGTAGCCCGCGCGCTGCATGAGGAGGGCGGCCACAGAGCTGTCGACGCCGCCGCTCATGGCGATGAGGGCCGTGGGGGCGGGCGGGGTCACGGGCGGTTGCGCGGGCGGGGTCACAGCTCGGGTCACATCTCGGGTCACAAGGAGGCGATGATCGCGCGGGTGTGCTGGGCGGTTTCGTGGATGGCGCGCTCGACGTCGATGGTGGGCCAGATGCCGTCGCGGTAGAGCACGGTGCCGTCGACCATCGTGAGTACGACATCTGAGCCCTGCGCGGAGTAGACGAGGTTGCTGAGTGGGCTGGTCATGGGCTGCATCCAGGGAACGGCGGTGTCAAGCACCACGAGGTCGGCGTGGTTGCCGGGGGCGATGGTGCCGCAGTCTGCGCCGCGGCCCTGCGACTGCGCGCCAGCAAGCGTGGCCGCCCGAAGCGCGTCCGCAGGTGTCACGACGGTAGGGTCGCCGGACGAGCCCTTGTAGATGAGCGCAAACAGGTAGAGGTCCTTGAGCAGGTTGTGGCTGTTGTTGCTCGCAACACCGTCGGTGCCAAGCGCCACACGCACGCCAGCCTCAAGCATCTGCGGGATGGGGGCATAGCCGCTCGCGAGCTTCATGTTGCTCGCGGGGTTGCACACGGCCGTGACGTTGTTGCGCTTAAAGAGCTCCCAGTCGCCTGGCTCGCTCCACACGCAATGCGCGGCCGAGCACGGCTGGCGAAAGAAGCCCAGCGACTCGAAGTATTGTGCGGGCGTCTTGCCGTCGCGGCGCTGCTTGCACTCCTCGTGCTCGCGTTGCGTCTCGGAGAGGTGGATCTGCGTGCCCACGCCAAAGTCGACCGCGGCCTGCCCCACGGCCTCGACCACCTTGGGGGTGGTGGTGAACTCGGTGTGGATGCAGAAGTCTACCTTGAGCCGCCCGTTATGCGTGTTGTGGTAGGCATCGACCAGGTGCTCGGCGACCGCCTTGTTGGGCAGGTCGCTGTAGTTGGTGTCGTCGAACACGATAACGCCGTGTGAGATGTTGGCCTTGATGCCGCTTGAGGCGATGGCCTGGGCGCGCGCGTCGCTAAAGTAGTACATATCGGAGAAGCTCACGGTGCCAAACCGCAGCATCTCGGCGATAGCAAGCTGCGTGGCCGGGTACGCCGCTTCGTCGGTTATCTTCGCCTCGAACGGGAATATCCTGGTGTTGAGCCAGTCTTGGAGACTGAGGTTCTCCCCATACCCGCGCAGCAACGTCATGGGCGCATGCGTGTGCGCGTTGTACAGCCCCGGGATGAGCAGCTTGCCCGCGCCGCTGTAGCGCTCGCCGTAGTCCCTGGCAGTGATACCCGCGGGTGCCCCTCCTGCGGATAAGCCCGTGTTATTTGCAGGGTCGCCCTCCCCCACATACGTGATACGCCCGTCCTCGACACCCACATACCCGTGGGCGACCTCGAAGTCTGCATCGAGGTAGTCGATGTCACAAAAAAGCATGGGCCTCTCCTTAGTGCTCGCCGTTTTTTGATGGTAGTTGGCACCCTTTGGCTACGCACAGAATAGCGTACCGTTGTGCTCCACGCTGGCAATATGCTCCGTTAGTGTAATACACCTTGGAAAAGCAGGCAAACCAACGGCCAGTCATAACGATATTCATGATATTTTTCATATTTATCATTAGTTTTGATTGATTTTTTCCTGTTCAGGCAGTAGTATTGCCCCAAAAAGGAGGTGTTGGCCATGAAAA
>JAITNB010000056.1 GCA_031290695.1 Coriobacteriales bacterium
AGGATGTTATTTGCTATTGAGACAGATGCTGTTGAAGCATTGCCTTTGTTAATGGAATATCACTGCCATTAGTGTCGTTAATCCACAAAGTGCAACTACTATACTAATAGTAATAAGTATGCTGATAAAGCATCCGTCGCTTTTATTAGATGATGTACTGGGCGTGCCTGTTGTCTGTTTTGAAGGCTCTGCTGCTTCGCGCTTTGCGTCTTCTTCCAAAGCAATGTCTACTGCGATCCCGGTTTTAATATCGTCCCAATCGAGTTTTCCGTTTTTGTTCCAGTCCCATAAGCCAAAGCCAGTCATGGTTCTCCCTTGTCGTGTATGAGCGCTCCGTAGCTCTTATTTCTTCTTCTTTGGCGGGGCTTTCTTTGGTGCGCGTTTGCCTGTTTTGCCCTTGGTGGTGGCTTTGGCCTCTTTTTCTTCGCGGAGGGGGCAGGTGGGGTTGGGGCATAGTTCCCAGGGGCCGCGGGGGGTGGTTACTATTACTTTGGGGGCACCGCAGGCCTCGCAGGTCTTTTGGGTGGCGGTGAGTTTGCCTCGCTGGGGAAGGGGGTAGCTCACGCCGCAGGCCTCGTA
The DNA here is from genome assembly GCA_031290695.1 of Coriobacteriales bacterium. Next base: position 580 of record JAITNB010000056.1, read on the forward strand.
GTTGGTGCAGCGGATGAAGCGTTTGAGGGTGCGGGAGCTCTTTTGGGCGACGAGGTCGCCGTGGGTGCCTGCCGCCTCGCAGGTGGGGCAGGTGCCTACGATGAGGTCGGGCTCGGCATTGGTGGGGCAGTGCGGATCAACGCAGACAGTCTGCGGCTTGGAACGAAAGGCTATCACCTTGATCTGTGGCTTGCCACAGGTGGGGCAGGGCTCCTCGATTGGCTCTATCTTGCCCTGCGGCACGGGGTAGGTGACGTCGCAGTCGGGCCATCCCGAGCAGCCGATGAAGTTCGACCGCGTCTTTGCAGAGCTTTTGAGCAACAGGTCCTTGCCGCAGGTGGGGCAGGCCCCTACCCGTGCGTCGGCGGTGACGGCATCGCTTAACGCCTCTCCCACCTCCTCCTTGCGGGGAACGAGCTCGCCCATGATGGCGCTCAGGAGCTTGCGGGAGTGGGCGACCACGGCGTCGCGGGTGTTGCTGCCGGTGGCGATGGCGTTCATCTCGCCCTCAAGCTGGGCGGTCATGTCGGGCGTGGTGATGTGTGGGGCGAACTTGCCCAGCGCGTCTATGACGGCGATGCCCAGCGCGGTGGGCTCGACAGGGTCGTTTTGGACATAGCGTACCTCGGTGAGGCGCTCGATGATGCTGTGACGGGTTGACTTGGTACCCAGCCCGAGCTTCTCCATTTCCTGTATAAGACGGCCTTGGGAGTAGCGGGCGGGGGGCTCGGTCTGCTTCTTGGTGAGGGTCGCGCCATCGAAGCCTACTGTCTGGCCCTGTTCGAGCTTGGGGAGCTGGTCGTCCTTTTTGAGGCCGTAGGGGTAGATGGCCCTAAAACCCGGCTTCACGAGCACGTCACCCTTGGCGACAAAGGGCTCGCCGGCCACGGTGACGGTGACCTTGGTGCCTTCGACAACGGCCGCGTCGCTGAGGGTCGCCATGAAGCGGCGGGCGATGAGGTTGTAGAGCTTCCACTCGTCGGCGCGCAGTTTGTCGGGGTCGCCGGCGCTGGTGGGGTAGATGGGGGGGTGGTCGGTGGTCTCGGTCTTGCCGCGCGTCGCTTTGAGGGTGGGTGCGGCGAGGAGTTGCGCGGCATAGGGGGCATAGGCCGGCACGCCGGTGAGCGCCTTGACGGTTGTGCGCAGGTCGAGCGAGCTGGGGTAGACGGTGTTGTCGACGCGCGGGTACGAGATGAGGCCTGCCATGTAGAGGGACTCGGCGATGCGCATGGTGCGGCCAGGCGAGACGCCCTCGGCGGCGGCGGCGGCCTGCAGCGAGGTGGTGTTAAAGGGGGCGGGTGCGGCGACCTTGCGGGTCTTTGTGTCGACGGCGTCAACGGTGCCGGTGCGCACGCCTTCAAGGGCGGCCATCACGGCGTTGGCTTTGGCCTCGTCCTTGAAGCGCTCGGTGGCGTGGGTGGCTTCGAAGGTGAGGGAGGGGTCGCTCTTATCCGCAGCTTGGGGGGTGGCATCGAAGGTTGCCTTGATGACCCAGTAGTCCTCGGGGATGAAGGCGCGGCGTTCGAGCTCCTTGGCGACCACGAGGGCAAGCGTAGGGGTTTGCACACGGCCGGAGGGGCGCACGTTGCCAAAGCCGGAATACTTGGCGATGGTGAGGTAACGGGTGAGCACGGCGCCCCAGATGAGGTCGATCCACTGGCGCGACTCGCCTGCCTGGGCGAGGTTGACGTCGAGGTCGACGAGGTTGGTAAAGGCGTGGATTATCTCCTCGCGGGTGAAGGCGGAGTAGCGTGCGCGGGTTGCAGGGATAGCGGGGTTGGCGTCGCGCACGACGCCGAGGGCATCGGAGCCGATGAGCTCGCCTTCGCGGTCGAAGTCGGTGGCGATGACAACGCTGGCCGCCTTGCCGGCAAGGTTTCTTACCGCGCGGATGATGCCTTTCTCGTGCGGGAGCTTCTCGACGGGGGCAAAGACCAGGTAGGGCAACGCGTCCACCTTCCAGGCCTTGAGGTCGACGGCCTTCTCGGTGAAGGGCTTGCGCTTCTTAAAGGGGGGCTTGGGGAGGGTGTCGGGGAGCTTGGCGGAGATGACGGTGCCGTCCTGGTCGACGCCAAACCAGCCCTGTTTGGCGGTGTATGAGAGTTGCTCGACGAAGTCGACCTCAAGGATGTGGCCGCGCAGTCCTACGCTCACCCACTCGTCGCCGGCACGGTTGAAGCGGTAGACCGGCGTGTCGTAGACTTTGTCGGCCTTGGGCTTGCCCTCGGCCAGCAGTTCGGCGATCTTTTTGGCGGCGTCGTTCTTCTCGGTTATGACTAACTGCAAGAGGCCTGCTCCTTAAAGTGGGTGCGCTTCGCGCACTGGTAGGGGATGCTCGCTGCGCTCGCAAAGATCCTCGGCGCTTTGCGCCAAGGATGACCGTACGGGGGGCGAGGGGGGTGTTGTGGTGGGTGTTGCGGGCGGTGTGTTTTTGCGGGTGCCTTCTATTTGTGCTCCGAGCCATTGGGCCCAGGTGAGGATGCCGCTTCCTGTGGTGGCGCTCACAGGGAAGACCGTCGCGTGTGGGTTGAGTTGGGTGACGTCGTGCCTGAACTGCCGCTCGTCGAAGTTGAATACCGGCAGGGTGTCTGTCTTGTTGAGGATGACCGCCTGTGATACCTGGAAGATGCCCGGGTACTTGAGCGGCTTGTCGTGGCCCTCTGGCACGCTGAGGATCATCACCTTGGCGTCCTCGCCCAGGTAGAAGTCGGTGGGACACACGAGGTTGCCCACATTCTCGACGATGACAAGGTCGAGCGCATCGAGGTCGAGTGCGTCGAGTGCACGGCGCACCATCTGCGATTCGAGATGGCAGGCGCCGCCCGTGTTTATCTGCACCGCGGGGATGCCCTGCTCCTTGATTGCGCGCGCGTCGACGTCGCTGGCGATGTCGCCCTCTATCACGGCGATGCGATACGTGTCGCGAAGCTGTGCGATGGTCGCGAGGATGAGCGAGGTCTTGCCCGCCCCCGGCGATGCCATGAGGTCGAGCATATAGATGTTGTGCTCATCGAGCAGGGCGCGGTTTTGTGCCGCGAGCTTGTCGTTGAGGTCGAGTATGGGTTGTTCAAGCTTTAGTTCCACGGTCGATTCCTACTAGTCCTGCGTGCTACGCACGCGTTTGAGTATGGCGGGGTTTTGCCTACAGAGATCCCCTCGCGCTTTGCGCAAGGATACCAGTGCCGTTAGTCTGTGTCCACCTCTATCGAGTCGATGTAAAGCTCCCTGCCGGCCAGAAGCTCGGTGGCAAGGGAGTCACAGACGGGACATGACCAGTGGTAGCGGTCATGCTCGAACTCGTGCTCACAGGCGGTGCAGCGCGAGCGGGGCCTGACGGTGGTTATGACGAGCTGTGCGCCCTCGCTCAAGGTGCTCGGCGTGAGCGCCTCGAACGCGAACTCCATCGCGTCCCCGACAACCTCTGCCATGTCGCCGATGACCAGCCGCACGGAGGTCACCCGCTGCGCACCCGCCTCCTTCGCAGCCGCATCTACCTGCTCAAGCACACTTTGCATCAGGCTGAACTCATGCATGGCACACGGTCACTCGGCTTGGGCCTCTTCGAGGTCTTCCCTCTTCTGCCTGGCGATGCGCCGCGTGAGGACGATACGGGAGATAAAGAGCGCAACTTCGTACAGCGCCGCCATTGCCGCGAACATGAGGAGCATGGTCACCGGGTTGGCATCGGGGGTCACCATCGCACAGACGAGCATGAGCACGATGTAGACCGTGCGCCAGCTTTGACGCAGCTTCTTATAAGGCACGATGTTGAAGATGATAAGGTAAAACACGATGAGCGGCAGCTCGAAGGCGATGCCAAAGGCGACCTCGAACAACAGGATCATGTTGATATAGTCGGGCGCGTTCGCAATGATCTGGGCATAATCATTGGTCTGCTCAAGCATCCATTCAAACGCCGGGTCGAGGATGATGAAGTAGCAGAACACCGTGCCAAAGATGAACAGGGCAACCCCCACAAAAAAGGTTGGTATGACCCACTTGCGCTCCTCGGGTTTGAGCGCCGGCAGGAAGAACGCCAGTATCTGCCAGAGCCAGATGGGGCTGGTCACGATGGCCGCGAAGAAGATCGCCACCTTGAAGCGTAGCGTGAAGCCACCCAGGGGGTCAAGGACGACGAGGACGGCGCTCAACTGCTCGACGGTGGTGATGGGCTCGCCTGCAAGGTAGGTGGCGACGGGCGAGATAAGGAACACAATGAGGGGCGGTGTCACAAAGTAGAGGGCAACAGCTGCCACTAGCATCGTGACGATGATGATGGTAAGGCGGCGGCGCAGCTCTCCCAGGTGATCCCACAGGGGCATTCTCGCGGTTCCAACAGGCATAGGGTCTTAGGAGCTGGGCGAGACGCTCGCTCCTTCCTCCTTCCCGTTGGTGGAGGCGGCTGGGGTTGCTGGGGCAATCGTGGTCGCAGCCGCATGGCTGGATTGCGCGTCAGGGGCAGGCCCCGTCGCTTGCGCGGCCTTGGCCTTGGCGTGTTCTTTTTCGAGACGTGCGCGGCGCTGGGCGAAGGATTCCTGTGTCGCGGATACCGCGGCTGTCTTTTGTGTGGTGGCCTTGACGGCCTCCTCGCGTGCCTTCTGGGCATCTGCCACAAGCGCGGATTGCAGGGCATCCTTGGATACCTTGGGCTTCTCCACCGGTGTTTTGGTGGATTCGTCCCCGATAGCGTCCTCGCTCTTATCCGCAGGCGTTTCCTTGGCGGCGGCGGGCTTCTTGGTGGTTGGCTTCTTGGTGCTGGCTGCTTTCTTGGAGTCGTCGAGTGACAGGCCGGCGAAGGGGTTGGCCAGGGGCTCGAGGTCTTTGAGCGGGTCGTAGACCTCTGCCTTGATGACTTTGTTCATCTGCTCCTGGGCCGTGCGGAACTGCCTGATGGCGCGACCGATGGTACGCGCGATCTGGGGCATCTTGTCGGGACCGAAGATGAGAAACCCAAAGAGCAATATGATGGCGATCTCGGTTCCGCCAATTCCAAACACACAGTCTCCTTTTACACGCCGCGTGCGATGCGCAAAGTGCAGGCCAATCGAGAGAGTGTACATAGTACCACAGCGCGGGCGTTGTTCAATTGCTAACTACTTTGGCAAATTGTCGAGCCCCTCCTGGGCAAACTCCTGCATACTTGCGTCGGGGTTTGCCGCCAGCGCCTTCTCGTAGCATTCGCGCGCCTTGCTATAGTCCTCCTCCGATTCGTAGAATTTGCCCAGGTTTGCCCAGGCGGGCGCGAAGTAGGGGTCGTCCTTTGTGTAGTCCTCCATCAAGGCAATGGCCCCGGCCTCGTCACCATTGTAGAAGGTGGCGATCGCACGGTCGACGCTCACGTCGGGCGATGCTTGGAGCTTGAGCCGCTTGCTGTAGGCGTCGATGGCGATGGTGTAGAGCTCGGCGGCAGCATGGGTGCTGGGTGCCATCTCGCCTGTGCTTATAGACGTTGCCCAGTCAAAGGCGACGTTGCCCAGCCGCTCAAAGTTGGTGTAGTTGCTGGGGTCGTCCTTGACCGCCTGCTGGTACTTCTCGAGCGTTGACTCGTACATGCCCGCGAGGTCCAGATCGGAGGCGGCACTGGTGTTGGCGGT
>JAITNB010000114.1 GCA_031290695.1 Coriobacteriales bacterium
GACGGTCCTGCAGCCAAGGAGGGCGATACCCTCACCGTCAAGTACGAGGGCAGGTTTGTGAACGGCACCGTGTTCGAATCCAGCTTTGAGACCAACCAGTCCTATCAGTTCACCCTAGGCGCCGGCCAAGTCATCCCCGGTTGGGACCAGGGCCTGGTGGGTATGAAGGTAGGCGGCACGCGCGAGCTCACCATCCCGCCCGAGCTCGCCTACGGCAGTGAGGATTACAACAAGATTCCCGGCGGTTCGACCCTCATCTTCAAGATCGAGCTCATAAGTATCGAGGAATGAACAGGCCGTGATGGCATGATAAGCGTAACGGCGTAGCGACAACCTATGGCTCAAGAACTCCTCATGGGCAACCAGGCAATCGCCCTTGGTGCCTTGAACGCTGGTGTGAACATCGTCTGCGGCTACCCCGGCACCCCGTCGAGCGAGGTCCTTGAGGCCGTGGCTGCCTGGGCCCACGAGCAGCAGGACGGAGACGCGGGGGTTCCTTGCCCTCACGTCGAGTGGTCGACCAACGAGAAGGCCGCCCTTGAGGTCGCCGCCGGAGCCGCTTTTGCGGGTGCCCGCGCGCTTGTGACCATGAAGCAGGTTGGCCTCAATGTCGCCAGCGACCCCCTCATGACCCTCGCCTACCTGGGCGTCAAAGGCGGTCTCGTGCTCCTCGTCGCCGACGACCCCGGCCCCATCTCGTCGCAAACCGAGCAGGACACCCGCCAGTTTGCCGCCTTCGCCAAAATCCCCCTCTACGACCCCTCCACCCCGGAGGAGGCCTTTGCCATGGTCCAAGATGCCTTCGAGCTTTCGGAGAAGTACGGGATCCCTGTTATCGTACGTCCCACAACCCGCGTCTGTCACGGCAGCGCACCTGTTGAGACCGCTTTCACATACACACCACACCCCGTTGAGGGCTTTGTGCGGGACCCCCGCTGGGTGATCTTTCCCCGTCTCGCCACCGCCGCCCATCAACAGATGCCCGCACGCTTCTCAAAAATTGCTAGTGAATTTAGCGAATATGAGGGCAACAAGGTTGAGCACGTAGCGGTAAGGGGTGCTGAGAGTGACATACCCAAGGAACACGTGGGTATCGCAGCCGGTGGGGTGAGTTACGCGTATCTCATGGACGCACTGGACTCGCTCGATGAGGGTGTGGCAGCCAACTTGCGTGTATTCAAGGTCGCGACGCCCTTTCCCTTCCCCGAGCAACGAGCGCTTGGGTTCCTGGACGGCGTGGATGAGGTGCTGGTGTTTGAGGAGCTTGAGCCGGTTATCGAGCGGGAACTCCTGCAACTGGTTGGTGCTCACCACCTGCGCGCAAACATCAGGGGCAAGCTCACCGGAGACACCGCCGTAGCAGGAGAGAACAGCGTATCGCTCATCGCCCAGCAGCTCGAAGCGTTTCTTTTGGCGTCTTTGCACAAAACGCAACGTATAAATGATGTCTGCTCCGCAGATATGGATTCTCGGCCTGCGGCCAAGAATGACAGTAAGGAAGCAGGAGCCGACCTGTCCAGTGGCACCCCTTGTATCCCGTCCGGCGACACCAGCGACACCAGCGACCCGTCCGGTACCCCGTCCTCCCCTCCCGTGCTTCCTGCACGGGCACCGGTGTTGTGTGCGGGGTGTCCGCATCGGGCCTCGTTTGCGGCGGTTAAGCGGGCGCTCAGGGGGCGGGCGGCGACCTTCTCGGGAGACATCGGCTGCTACACGCTGGGCAACGCGCAGCCGCTTGACATGGTTGACACCTGCGTCTGCATGGGCGCTGGGTTCACCGTGCCGCAAGGGCTGCACTGGGCGCAGCCCGACGTTGCGCACCTGGGCTTCGTGGGCGACTCGACCTTCTTCGCCAGCGGCCTTACCGGTGTGGCCAACGCTGTGTACAACCAGGCACCCGTGACCTTCATCGTCCTCGACAACGCCATCACTGCGATGACCGGCGCACAGCCCCACCCCGGCACCGGCATACGCATGAGCGCCAACGCAACCCCTGCCGATGCTGAGAGCGCCATCGACATTCCCACCGTGCTGCGCGCGCTGGGCGTGAAGCACGTCGCTACCTGCGACCACCTCGACTTCAAACAGGCCGTCGCCACAGTTCGCACAGCCGTTGACTTCCCCGGCGTGAGCGCCGTAGTCTTCAAGTCCCCTTGCATAACCATGAGCAAACCCGGCCCGCTGCCTGTGGTAGATGCGGATACATGCACGCTCTGCCGCGTATGTCTCAACACCCTTGGCTGTCCTGCCCTCGTGGTGCGCGGCGAGGCCGTGGCTGTTGACACCACCCTCTGTTACGGCTGCGACCTCTGTGTGCAGATCTGTCCCTTTGACGCGATACAGAGAGCCAGTGTGAGTGTGCAGCAGGGGGATGCCCCCCCGTCTTTAAAGGATGATGCGAGCCTTGCCCGCAAAGATTCTCGTGCTTCTCGCAAGAATAACAGTACCGCCGGTGATGCCTGATGGCCCAACCGTTTAACATCGTGATTGCGGGTGTGGGTGGCCAGGGGACGGTGCTGGCTTCAAAGCTGCTGGCACAGGCCGCCCTGCTACAGGGTGCACAGGTGCGCACGGCTGAAACCATTGGCATGGCACAACGCGGCGGCAGCGTATTGGGGCATGTGCGCGTTGAGGCAGGAACCGGCCCCGCGCGCGCGCCTTTGTCTCCGCTGGTGCCGTTGGGGGGAGCTGACCTGCTTATCGGGTTTGAGCCGGGAGAGACGATGCGGGCGCTTGACTACCTTGCTCCGGGGAAGACAGTAGTCACGGCGATACGGGCCATCGAGCCGGTGCAGGCAACGCTGGACACATCAGCCGCAACCTACGACGGCACCTCCCACATCAACTGGCTGCAGCAACAGGCCAACACGGGGCGCATCGGCACCCTTGTGACCGTAGACGGTGAGGCCCTCTGCGCAGAATGCGGCTCGCCGCGCGTGCTCAACGTCATACTCCTCGGCGCGGCGATAGCAGCAGTGGCAAACAACACGGTCTTCTCCATAGATGCACTTGAAAGGGCTCTTGAGGTATTGGTCAAGCCGCGGTTTGTGGAGATGAACAAGCGAGCGTTGCACAGGGGGCTCGCAGAGAAGAGCCAAAGGGGCCATACTGCTCGATAGGTTCAGACACAGGTTGCTCCCAACTAAAAAGGATGCGGGGCAAACGATAGTCTGTGCGCAAATCAATCGGCGTCGTCTTCAATACCTCACACTGATGGTGGACGGCAACTCGGAGAGGTTTGCGATGGGGTTTTGGCCGCAGCAGAGTACCTTGAGTTCTGGGGCGGCGAGCAAGGGAGTGATGCTGGTAACGTAGTTATCACGGATGTTCAACTCCTGCAGGGAGGGCAGGCTGGCAGCAAAGCTCACATCGGCGAGTTGTGTTTGCGCCAGGCTGAGGCTCTGCAGACCCGTTAGCTTGGCGCAGGCGGAACCCAGCGCGGCGCTGATATCCGAATACTTGACATTCTCAATGCGTAGACTTTGGATGTTGGGGTTCTCGCCGATGCTGTCTGCGTCGAGTTGGATGTTCTCGCTATTGACAAGCGATAGCTCGCGAACCGGCAGGTTAAAGAGGGGCGACACATCATTGCTGCGAAAACCGACGCTATTAAAGGTGAGCGTTTCCAGGTTTTGTAATGCACTCAGTGCCCCCACTTCAAGCACATGTCCGCCTCCAGTGACGGTAAAGTCCAGCTGCTTGAGGCTGGTCAAACCAGACAGCTCCGAGCAATCAAATTCATCCCAGATGATGACCTCCAACTGCTCCACTGGGCAACCTGCCAGGCGCGAGACCAAATCATCCGCAACGGCCACACGGCGCAAGTTGGCGGCATTGCCCACATAGAACGTGTTTATATCAAAGAAACCGTCAAGGGTCAGTTCCTCCAAGGCACCAAGCGTAGAAAGCGCGCTAAGGTCCTTCAACTCGGTGTGGGATTCCCAGTGCAGAGACTTTAGCCCCAGCCCGTTCAGAGGCGAGAGGTCCGTAACGCTGCTGCTAGTGACCTTGAGACTTTCCAAGACCGGCAGGCTCCGCACAAAATCGATGTTCCTGAGATTGCTCACGCCCTGCAAGGCCAGGGATTTAAGGTTGGTGAGCGATGCCAGCCAGGTAAAGTCTTTGAGGTCGGAGCCGGAGCAGTCCAAAGTCAGATTCTCCAGACCCTCCAAGCCGCTGGCCTGCGCCAACCAGGTTGCATCGGCACTGGATGCGATGCGAGTAGTCAGGCTGCGTAGGCTGGCCGGTAGGGTGATAGTGCTGGTAATATCCTCGCTGATTGAAGATATATCCAAGGTAGCCAGGCTCGTAAAACTGGAAAGACCGGCTAAACCACTCTCGGATAGCGGCACGGAGAGAGAGGTGATGTTAGCCGGGTCATAGAAGAGGCTGGGCGTTACGGTAACCATATAGTTGCCCTTGAAGCTGTGCAGGTTTTTTAGCGGCTGGAGCGAGAAGCCCTGCAGGTAGCCAACATGGACGCCCGTAGCTTGCGAGAAGTCCAACTCTTCCAGCCCGGTAAAAGCCTCCAGGTCGCGGGCATCAATATCCGAGTCATCGGCCAGGACCACACGCTGTTGGGCGCCGTTTTGCAGACTGTAGTCGATGACCCAGAAGGTGCTGGAATCCTCCAGATAGTCCGCTTTGGTTATCGTCATGGCGGTGAGCGTGGCCAGCTGCTCAACATCGGGTTCCTCACTACCAAAAATATACAGGCAAAACTCCCGCATCGGCGCAGACTCCGGGGTAGTACGCGGCAAGATTTCCAACGGGTTGAGCGTGTTGAGCGGGCTGTCCAAGGCGAACATGCCAAAGATGAAAACAAGGGAGAAAACAGAGATTACACTGATTAGGGTTGCCACGACCTTGCGCCGTGTGCTGAGGGTGGGTAAGGCCTCAAAAGGCTGGTCGCTGCCGTGGGTATGGATGTTGACACCATAGTAATTGTTGATAACCGGGCGGTCGTCAACAACCGTATGCACCGTCTTGCAATAAGGGCAGATGATGTTAACTTCGCCCTCGTTGTACTTAAGCGAGGCACCACAACTCAGGCATTTAAGTTTAACCAGTTTCATCCGAATCCTCTTTACATCGACTGGGTGTGGTTTTGTGCCTTGAACACCAGGGGAGTCGATTGTACCAGAGCAGACGAGGGGACGGTTACCGCAAAGAGCGCGGTAACCGTCCCCGGTGCTTTAAACGCAGAACAATTCTAACTGGCGGGAGCCTCCAGGGGAAGGTCTTTTTGTGTCTCGGACTTGAGCTTGTAGGCCGTTGCCTTGTAGATGGCGAACACGATGAGCTGGACGAGGAAGAGAGCCAATACCACCAGCGTCCATTGGTTGATCCAGATCATGGGCAATGAGAAGTCTTCGAGGATGAGCCATACGGCCATGACGATGACACCCAGCGCGATGGCTGCCACCTTGAGGGCCATGACGGTATTCCTACGGCGCGCCAGCTCCTCATCCTGTTGGGCGTCCCATTCGTCGTCCTCGTTCTTCCTGCCCAGGAGGAAGCCTAGGGCCAGCAGCAGCGAGATGATGATGCCAACAACACCAAAGAGCAGGCTCGCAAGCGACCAGGCACCCTGGTGGGCTATATGACCCAGGGGCACATTGCCGTTCATGATGTCTACAAACGGGTTGCCGGTTTGACCGTCGAACTCTGACGGCTCAGGCGTAGGCGTGGGGGTTGGCGTGGGTGTTCGCGTAAGTGTGGGCGTGGGCTCAGGGGTGGGCTCAGGCTCAGGCGCTGGCTCAGGCGTAGGTGTTGGCGTGGGCGTTGGTGTAGGCGTGGGTGTGGGGGTAGGTGTGGGGGTAGGTGTTGGCGTGGGCGTAGGCGTCACGGGGTTTGCCGTCCATACCGCGTAGAGGGCCATGTGGCCCACCACGCCGCTATACGTCGAGCCAACAGGATACTCCACGGTGCTCGCAGTCGATTGGGTCGACCAGCCTTGGAACGTGTAGCCCGAGCGCGTCATCGTCCCCTGACCGGCAACCGTGAAGCTGCCGCCGTGAGGTACGGTTAGAGCGGCGGGCGCGCTCCCCAAATGACCGGAGCTGAGATAGGTCACGTTGTAACGGTTGAGGGGGTAGTAGAGCTTGAGGACCAGTGAGCCATCGGCCGCAACAACACCGCTTGTCCTCGACCCTGCATAGGTGGGGGTATAGGTATAGCCCGTAATGGGTATCGTTGTCCCGTTAACAATACTGTCGGTTGTCCCGTCATCATACCCCACTGTGCGATACAGCGCGACGGTCAGGCCGTCCTGGTCAACCGTATAGTGCTCGACGGTATAGCGCGTATCAGACCTCGGGGCCCATCGTGCGTAAACCGTCACGTCACTCGTTACCGCAGAGGCCACTGTGAACGCCGTGCCGGTACCGGTCACTGCCGTGTTCCAACCTGCGAAGTCATACCCCAGGCGGGTGGGCGATGCCGGCAGGAAGGCGAGGTGCTCATCCGGCTGGGTAACGGTCATAGTCGCAGGAGACGCCGGTGTTGAGGTCGCGGTATCGTCACTGGTAAAGGTGACCACAAAAGTCTCGGCCGTTACCTCGGCTGTTATGCGCTTCTCGGCAACAAGATCGTCCACAAAGCCAATCGTGGGGGAATACGTGCCCCTGGCCCGGTGATAACCGCCCGCATCTATGTTTGTGATAAGCATGAGGGCCGTGGGGCTGTCGATGGGGGCACCCGTCTCGATAAGCCAGGCGCGCGTCTTCGACTCTTTGAGGATTTGCAGCCGTATCGCAAAATCTGTCTCCGCGTCAACACGCAGGACGTTGAGGGAGAAGTCCCTGGCATCGAGGATGTACTTCTCACCAACAACCAGGTCGCCCACGACGACCGTACGGGTCTTTGTGGTGGTGTTGTAATCGCTGTCTGTCACAGAGATTTTAACAACATAGACGCCCTCAGCGCTGAGGTCTACCTGCTCCAAGCTAGACGCAAAGGGAACGAGCGGCTTTACAGGAAGCGCGTTGCTGTCCTCCTCGTCATACGCCAGCACGTCGGCAAGCACAAGCGTCTTGAAGTGCTCAAAGGACGTACCGGCCATGATGCGCAGCGGGTTATCAAATGTAAGTGTTGGCTTGCTGCCATCGGTCACGATAACAGGCACGTTCTTTGCCTTGGTTGCAGGGTTTTCTACAACGGAGAAGGTCGCAAAGTAGTTGCCTGTTGTACCCATCAGGAAGCTGTCCCTGCTTGGGTCTGGGTCCAAAGGCCCACTGTAGCTGTCGAGCTGCGGCGTTACCGGCGAGGCACCCTGGTCATCTCGCCATGCCCTGACGTGTGCCAAGCCGATAAGGTCTGCCGTCGTATTCTCTTGGGCAACCGTTGAGTTTAACTTGACAGGGTCAGCCGCGATGAAATAATGCCCTTCCTTTACCAGTATGGTCTGAGGGATCACCTGGGCGATAATGCCCGTGCGGACCGTGCGGTCAAGGTCAACCGCGATACGAACCGTGTAATCGCCTTCTTCGCCACGATACCCGCCAAAGTCGTCGACCACCGCAGCAACAGACGCGCCGGTCTCGGCACTCCAGGCGGCGACCTCTGCACGGTCAAAGACCTGCGCCTGGCTGTTCACCTCTACCTCGGTGCCCTTGATAACAAAGCCGCGGGCGCGCAAAACGTACTCGTCGGTAACCAGGTAGGTGCCGTCATCGACGACGACGACACGCGTCACGCTCACCGTATTGCCGTCCTTGTCGGTAACCGAGTAGGCCAC
>JAITNB010000118.1 GCA_031290695.1 Coriobacteriales bacterium
TTTAGTTTATTACGATGTGATACACTACAAAAGGCAATAATAGCAGTATATTTATAGGAGGCAGAAATGCACTATCTATTCGACCCAAGAAGCGGCCAGTTCCGCGGCAAGTTCAACTCACTATATGGGAGCGCCCCAGAAGATGAGAACGACCACGACCGCAGGATGGACTATCTGGGTTTCTACTTTGAGGACGTCAAGGCAATGCCGGAGCTGGCGGTAGAGGGCATGCAGTTCTACACCAGGCTTGCCAATGTCTATTGGCGTTATGATTTTGGGCTGTTTGAGACAGGCTGGGTGAAGTTTGATGTGCAGGAGGACTTCTTGCTAACCGTGCCTTCAGACCGCTTCGAAGAAAGTGGGCTCAATTATCTGGCAGATGAGACCGGGCCTTTGTTTGGCACAGATGACAAGACCGAGGATCTGATGAGCGAGATAGGCATCATAGAGCCTACCAGTTGCTGGGTGGCTGCTGCCAAAACCCTGAACTTTGCCATCCGTGCGCAGGCGTTTTTATCCGGCAGGCAAAACGGTTGGTCACTGGACGATGCTTGCTACTTCGTTTTACATACCGGCAGGGGCAAAGATGACTTCTACTGGGAGTGTGTATTCTGCTCAACAATCCCCGAAAGCCCCTATGGGGATATGTTCGATTTGACTGATGAGGAAAAGCAGAGGTTGTTCCTGCCTGCCAAAGAGACCACATGGCCGGGCTACACCATCATCACCTCGCTCAAGCAGTTTGGGGTATTGCCCTGGGCTCTTATTTCGGTCAAGTTGATTCCCAATAGCTTTCCTGTTCAACAGACTGTCCCTGTTGGGTATGCCCTGCATAGCTACATGGCCAAAAACCCAGAGACCGAGCCTGTCGCCCGTTTGCTGCTGGGGCACTTAATCCGCTCACTCGTCATAATCCATACCCAACGTATCTACCACGACTTGCACGATGGTTTCTATGGGGTGGCCTACAATAATCTCTTGGAGCGGCTCTGGCATAACTTTGCCGCCGATGCCGCACTGGGCAAGCTCGGTATCTGCAAGCAGTGCGGAGAGGTCTTTGAGGCTTTGAGCGAGCGGAAGGACCAAAAGCAGTACTGCTCGATGACTTGCCAAGAAAACGCCAAAAGTGCTCGCCAGTATTGCCGCAAAAAGCTCCGGGAGTTCTTGGCAGATAAGCCTGTGGGTTATCGCCCGACTATTGCTGAGGCTATACACGCCACTAACAACACGAGAGTTAATGACGAGCTCATCGATCAAGTGCTAAAGCAGATGGCAGCAGAGCGGGAGGGCGGCAAATGAAAATCAATGGTGCAGGCTCCATAGAAAAGCGTGGCAAGAACGTCTGGCGCATTCGCTTTAATCTGGGCGCTGACCCACTCACTGGCAAATACCGCTACTCGCCGTGGCGCACCGTGCATGGCACCAAGGCTGATGCCGTGGCTGCTCTGGCTGAATACCGGCAAGAGATTGAGAGTGGCCTCAAGCTGGATGCTGATAAGATTACGTTTGCTAATTTTGCCGATACCTATTGTGAGCAGCGTGCAGCCTTGGGCATGTATGCTCAAAACACCCTGCTGCATGAGAAGTATCAAATCAATCATCTCAACCGTTATTTGGGCGATACGCCGATCAAAGAGATAGATTCATTGACCGTGCAAAACCTTTTGGCTGCGCTAGGCAAAGAGGGCAAATCTGCTGGGGCAATCAAACGTGCTTACAAGACGCTGAATCAGATTATGAAAGAGGCTTTGATTCACGATGTGCTGATGCGTAACCCTTGCGATAAGATCAAAGCACCCAAAGCAGCAAAGCCGGAGATTGCCTTTTTGCAGGGCAAGGAGATTAGCCGCTTTATGCAAGCACTGGATGATAAACTGGAAGACACCAAAAGCCGCAATCGCACCGAGGAAGCTCGTTCAGCGTTCCAGCACGCCCATGTAATTGCCACCCGCTTGGCACTGGCTACAGGAATGCGCAGAGGCGAGGTTTTGGGGCTGAGTTGGACGCAGGTTGATTTAGAGGAGGGCAGCATCAAGGTTGTGCAACAGATGTCATCCTCTGGCATTGCCAAACTCAAGAGCGAAAAGAGCCGCCGGACACTTTCACTGGACGCAACAACACTGGAATACCTGCGAGCTTGGAAGTTAGTGCAACACGACTACCTCAACGGGATTAGCATCCAGCAAACTGCCACCACCCCAGTCATCACCAATGAGCTGGGCGAATGGCAGGAGCCACGTAACTTCTCCCGCTGGTGGCGTAGCTTTGTCAACACTCACAGCTTTGAAGGATTGCGTTTCCATGATTTGCGCCATACGCAAGCCACCCTACTCATTGGTCAGGGTGTCGACATTAAAACCGTCCAAACTCGTCTCGGCCACGAAACCGCTAGTACCACATTGGATATGTACGCCGGTGTTCTGGCTGGCAAAGACAAGGCAGCCGCCGATACTATCGGCGAGATTCTGTTCAGAGAAGGAGTGAATTAATGAGCTTGGGTTACATTGGTAACTGCAAAAAGACTGAAGAAGACGACCGGATGGTATTTTATGCCTATAGTGGGTCAGACTGGAATAGTTCGACAAATAATAAAGATGCAGAAAATGCTTATGATGGAGTGTTGTTCATAGATAAGTCGGTACTGAATTTGCAATGCGACAAAGCGAAGCAGCAAACTGAGTGTATATTGGTTGGTGTATAGACGCAATCATAAATGGCACAGCAGGCGTATTACAACCCTGCCAAAATGCTTTTTATCGTGGTGTACCAGCTATTGACTATATCGCCTATCGTTGCCTTCTTCGTATCTTTGAGCAGGTATACCACGATGGCGTATTCCCTGAATGTGAAGGATTTATCCAATAGTTGTTCTTGTTATCCTCGACAGTAACCTCAAATAATTATACCCAAATTATACCCATTTGCCATTTCGTGCTCCAAGATAGCAAAAAGGTCAGAAGCGTTTTATGCTTCTGACCTGCGATTTTGCTGGTCGGGTTGACAGGATTTGAACCTGCGACCCCTTGACCCCCAGTCAAGTGCGCTACCAAACTGCGCCACAACCCGATTGTTCTTGTTTGCGACAGCGCTTGTTTTCAATACTTGGCAGGATCGAGTTTTGCCATACGCAAACAACACGTGGATATGTTACTGGTTGTTTGGCTTGAGAGCAAGCGGCAAATGTACGAAAAATCGCATAAGGCTCTCCTTGCTCTTAAGGGCGGAGAAGAACGAGCGCCTATCGGTAGCGATATTTGACATCTGTCACACCTTGGCAACCTGTGCGGCCTCCTTTTTGAGACGGGCCTCGGCAGAGGTTCCGGTCTCTGGCACGAAGAACATGAAGACAGCACAGGCGATCGAGCAGATGGCGGCGCCAGAGAATACATAGAGTGGCAACAGTACCTCATTGCCGCCAGCGAGCGCAGTGCAAACAGGCGTGACTACAAACGACGGGATGAGAAATGCTCCCAAGTTTTGCATCATGGATTGCATGCCACCCGTTACGCCAACGTGAGAGAGCTTGACATCGGGGATCAGCGCTGGGAGAGTCTTGCCCATAGGAATCAAAACACCGTACAGGAGCCCCTCAAAGCCGAGTATCACAAAAGTGAGAGGCCCATAGCCGATATGCAGGATGGAGAAAAGCACCACGGCATTAAGGATGCCGCAACAGATGAAGATCGGTTTGAGCCTTTTCATGCGTGAGACGATAATCGGCATAATGATACCACCAGCACCGATAGCTATGGTGTTGATAGCGGCGATGATGCCTGCCGTGGTCATCGACCCAGAAAGGCTGGTAAAGGCGATGTTTGCGAAAGTCTGCACCGAAACCGTGCAGCCAAACAGCGCGAACAGGCAAAGCGATATGAGCCAGACGTTTTTGCTTTTGGCAATCACTTTGAGGTGCTCGACGATGGGCTCTTTCGCGCTCTGCTCCGCGCTCTCACCGTCTGGATGCTTGCGACCAAAAAGAACCCAAACAGCAAAGGCCAGACCCATAAGGACCGCGGGAATCTGGAAAGCTATCTCGACAGAAGGAAGCACCGGACCTACACCAAGCCCTAAAGCGGCCCCAACGGTTGCCGCCGCGATATAGATGCCCATCGCAACAGAAGTCGATTTGCCGGGAAACCACAGTCTCATGATCTTTGCCGAATTCGCGTTGAGCGCTGCCAATGCGAACCCCAGAAAGAAGCTTGATACAAGCAGCGGGGCAAACGCGGTTGAAAACGCACGGAGTGCAGCACCAACAAAAGCAACCGCAAGCCCCGCAATTAGTACCAACCGGATGCTTGTCTTGTCTGCCGCCGCGCCCGAAGCGACCCCAAACAGGAATCCTGTGAGATAGGGCATCGTCGCAATCAGTGAAAACGCCGTTGCTGGGATGCCGTACTGTCCAATCAAGGCAGGTGCCACTCCCGGCACGATAAGGATGGCGAACTGGAGAGCAGCATGTATGGCAGATGCGATTATCAGGATGACACAACGATAGGGATACAGGGTTTTCGCGCCTTCTTCAAGTTTTGACATTTTTGCTTCCTTTTCACTTGGCAATGCCTTATAGAGAAAACAGGGAACTACCGGTGGGGGCATGAGGACCCTCACCGGCAATCCATGCTCTTAAGGGCGGACGTCTATATTGCGCTTATAGGATCTGGTTTTTTGCGCCAAAGAACGGGGAATCGTAGCGCCCGGCAATGAGGCGGGGGATGACCTCATCGATGTTCGACAGGGCAATCTGCTCCTGACAACCAAGCAGGCCGAGGTCGAAGGTGGCCCATGCGGCACCGAGCGGCTGTAAGACTGCGAGCTCGGCCCAGGGGTCGTTGATTGACGGCTTGAGTTCGACCTGGGCGGCACCAGGCTCCCACGTGTGATAGCGCAGGCAGGAACGCACGTTTATGAGGCGAAGGTTGCTAAAGCTGACGTTGCATTGGGAGTCTTGGTCAATATCGAACTTATGAAAGTACGAGACACCGTCAATGAACTCGTTCAAAACCCTGTTGCCAAACACATTGGCCCCCATCTCAGTATTGTAATTGCCCAACTCAACCTCGATGTCGAGTATCTGCACACCCATTCGCTCGACTGTCGCATAGGCCTTGTCGCCCAGGCGGCGCAGCTCGATAGCGCTGGCGTTCTTCTTGGGTATGCCAAACTCCTCGCGCCCGGTAGTCACCGGATTGTCACTGCCCGTGAGCAGCAGGGCGACCGAGTAGTTGCCGCCCTTGTCGCCATTGGTAACAGGGATAAGGAGGGCGGCCTCCTTATAGGCTGTGGAGAAGGTTGGGTTGTGGGTCTCTATCACATAGGCGATGACAAGGGGGGCGGCAAGCTTCAAAGGCGCTGGCACAACCTTCGCGAGAATAGCGGCATCTGCACTCCAGGCCACGTACAGGCCTTCACAGTTCTTCATCCAGGCAGCGTTTGCGCCGTCTTGCACATAGGCCATCTCTTTATCTGTTTTAACAAAACTGCAATTAGACATAGTACCTGTCCGTCCTTTCGAATCGATTATTCCTTGTTGCCTTCGATAACCCATTTGATACAGGTCTCGGTATGGCCGCCAAACACCTCATAGCCCTTGAGTATGCTGTCGAGGGTTCCTTTGTGCGTGAGCATCCAGGAGGGGTCTATCTTTCCCGTAACGATGTCGTCGAGCATCTCTTCAATGCCCGCCAACTGTTGGACGCCCATCTTGATGGTGACGTTGCGGTAGATGATCTCGTTCATCGGGACGACAATGGGGCCGCCAAAAATCGCTATTGTCGAAATAGTTCCAAAGAACCCTACTATCGAGCATGCCAGATCCATGGTGCTCTGGGTGCCAGGGGTTTCGATGACAACGGGGAATCCCTTGCCGTTGGTGAGCTTGGCAACGCTGGCCTCAACGTCGTCGTGCGTAGGGCTGATACCTGCAATGGCTACACCGTGTTCGATGGCCAGAGCGATCTTGTCCATACTGCGGGTGATGGCGACGACCTTGCAGCCAAAATGCTTGGTGAGCAGCTCGCAGGCGCACATGCCAACGGGGCCAAGCCCCACGACCGCAACCGTCTGGCCTTCTTTCACACCAGCCTGCACGATGCCAAACCAGGCAGTCGCAAGCATATCGCCCAGCAGGATGATCTGTGCGTCGCTTATTCCCTCAGGCACAGGAATCATGCAGCTTTTGTAGTCGGGGATGCGGATGTATTCGGCTTGGCAGCCATTTTGCCATACGCCAAACGTACCACCGTTGAGGCATGCCGCGATGCGGCCTGCCTTGCAATGGTCGCATTCGCCGCAAAAACTGGCGGGAAGCACGGCATAGTGCTTACCAACCTCGATGCCTTCGACCGCTGGCCCTACCTCTGCCACCTCGACCACAAACTCATGGCCCAGGATCAGAGGGGGTTTTACTATCGGCATATGGCCTTGCATGATATGGACATCACTCGTACAAATGGCAGAGAGTGCGACCTTGCCAATAACATCCGTGGGCTTCTCGATCTTTGGAACAGGAACCTCGTCGAGGCTGATCGTATCGGGGCCGTGGTAGACCAATGCCTTCATGGTTTGTTGCTTCATGGTTCACTCCAATCCTTGTCTGAGCAGGGGGATAACCTCGTAGAGGTCCCCGACAATGCCGTAGTCGGCCGCCTTGAAGATAGGGGCGTTCTCGTTCTTGTCAATAGCAACGATTACCTTGCTGTCCCGTATTCCCACCAAATGCTGCACCTGGCCCGAGATGCCCACAGTGATATAAAGGTCAGGGGCGACCGAAAGTCCGGAGAGCCCCAAGTACTGCTCCGTAGACAACCAGTGGCGTTCCTCGGCGATGCCGCGCGTACAGCCAATGCCGGCATCAAGTGTCGCGGCGAGGCCTTCGACCAGTGTGAGGTCCTCCTTGGCCGCAAGGCCCATTCCCACTCCAACGATACTCCTGGCCTTGGTGAGGTCGATTCCTTCTTTGACGATGGGGCTTGTTTTGAGGTACCGCACGCGGGTGTCTGGCACCACGGCCCTCTCGTCGATGAGGGGCACCTCCCCTTGCGCAGGCTCGTTGCGCCCTGCGGGCACTGTCACCACTGCCATGCCAGGGATGGTCTCGGTTAGCACAACGGCCCCGCCGTACTGTATTCGGCTTGCTCTGACTCCCCTACTGGTCAATTCTATCGAGGAGATGTCACTGGCAAGGCCGCAGTCCAGATAACCGGCCACTCGTGCCGCAAGGTCGCGCCCTGTAGGTGTGGCCCCCACGAGGAACAGCGAGCAGCCTGCCTCTTGCAGATAGGTAGCCACCGCCCGTGCGTTATTCTCAGGAAGCTGCTCGTCGCCTTTGAGCACGACGATACCGCTCGCACCACAGCGGGAGCAGTCAACGGCTTGCTGCTCACTCAATGCCAGGGCGACCGTGGTTTTGCCAAGAAGCTTGCCCAGAGACACCAACTCGGACATGAGGGAGGCCTTTTCGCTGTAAACATAGAGTGCGCTCATGAGACAACACCCTCCTTTCGCAGTGCGGCGACGGTTTGCCTCACGGCCTCCTCAACGCCCAGTTCTTTGTGGATGATGTTCTTACGGCTCGTGACAAACCCTTGAAGCGAGGCCTCATCCCGTCGTGGCCTCAGATCGACACCCAGGCTCACACAGGGCAGTTCATGGGAGGGCTTTCTGCCACCTGCCATGACCGCCTTGAGGCTGGGGACTTTGGGCTCGAAGTCTTCGGGGAGGACCGATACCACGGCGGGAAGGGTAACCTCGACCGTTTGCAGACAGTCGTCGAGTTTGCGCACAGCCGTGAGCGCCTCACCTTCGACCTCAACGGAAAGCACCGATGAGACAAGGGGCCAGTCGAGCAGTGACGCGATACGGCCGGGAACCTGACGGGCGTAGGTGTCGCTTGCACCCTCCGCACAAAACACCAGCGAGACATCGCCTATAGCCTCGATGCCTTTGGCGAGGACGTGGGCGCTCACACGTCCGTCTGCCGTAGCCGCCGCAGCATCCCCAATCCAATAGCCCTCGGCAGGGCCCCTCGACAACACGTCTTTGAGTGACCGGTGCACCTCGTTGTCGCCAAAGGTAAGCGACAGCACGGTGACGCCCGTCTTCTCTGCCGTACGCATGGCGGCTTCTATCGCGTTGCGGTCGAAGTCACTGACCTTGCCCTTTACTCTGCTGGTGTCGATGCTGAGGTCGTCCAGGATACGTATATCCGCCTCATCGAGCACCCATTTGTAACAAACTACATACTTTGACATGGTTCACACTCCCTTTGCCGCTTCTTCACCGTTGTAGGCGTAATACTGTTGAGTACCTTCACCTGGCTCAGTCTTTCCAGTCGAGTTTGACCCCATAAGACTCAATGACGAAGTCACGGTGTACATCGCTGGGCATCTCGGCAAGTTCGAGCTGTATCGAGGAAGTCCAGAGCACACCTATGATGGCTGGGACGGTGTAGCCCATCCCGCCGTGGATTATCACGGCGTCGTGGAGGCTTTTGTTCGTCGACTCGCACACATATGCCTTGGCCATGGAGGCAATGCGGCGACATTCCCCTCGACGGCCCTCATCCCACAGGCGTGTGCCCGTATAGATGAGGCAGCGGCCGGTCTCATTGCGAATCGCCATATCAGCAAGGTTATGTGCCACCTTTTGCGTATGGATCAGCGGTATGCCGTCCCGAGTACGCTGAGTTGCGTAATCGAATCCTATTTTAAAGCCCGTATAGCCCAACACCATTGCCTGTAGTGCCAGGAACAGGAATGAGGGGCCAAGCCAGTCGCTTCCCGCACCGTTGCAGTCGATGCGGTTGAATCGTGGGACCTCGACGTCCTTCAAGACAATCGTTCCCCAATCCGAGCAGTCTGGTACCAGCTTGTGCTCCTGGTCACCCGTCTCAAGGCCAGGGGTGTCCTTTGGAATCACATAGACGTGGTCAAACCACTTGCCTCCCTTGCTGGGACGCCCAAAGACGATCTTGTAGTCTGCGTTTGCGGCATTGGTGGTGACGACCTTGGTGCCGCTGATGCGCCAGCCTTTATCCGTCTCCACCTCATCAAGCCCCCATTCGGAGAAGTTCGTGAGGCCAGACGGGTCGGTCACTGCGCCGCAAGCGATCGCTTCACCGCTTCCGAGCTTTGGCAGGAACGCCTTCTTTTGCTCCTCGGTTCCCCAGTGCTCGATGGGCAGGAGGCCAAGTACATGGCCGGCCATCGCGCCGCAGCAGGGATAGCCGTTGCGGGCCAGCTCCTCAACAATGAGGAAATATGTCGTGAGGTCGTATCCCATACCGCCATATTCTTCGGGGAGATAGGCTGCGATGTAGCCTTGGTCTGCTGCGGCCTGCCAACTGCGAATCGCAAACTGGTGCGCGGCCTTCTCCTCCTGCACCATCTTCACGACCGATGGTGACTGACAGAACTCGCGAACCGAATTAACTATCAGCCGTTGGTCTTCTGTGAGGAAATAGCTCATCTTGTGTCCCTTCTACTCGTGCGGCCGTCTGCCGCCTGATAGACAGGGATTATGAAAACGCCAACCGGGGGAAGTCAATAAACCCAACTGCCAAACTGTGATTATGTACATGAACCAAAAGGTTTATCGTTAAACCCAGCTTCTAAACCCCGCCAGATATCGCAGGTCAATCCAGGTGTTCCTGGTTTATGATAAGAAAGATGAAGAATACAGCAGTTACAAGAACGAGAGTGCTTTTAAACATTGTCATAGCCTTGGGTGTAGGGTGCTTCTTTTCCTGGATACTCCTGACGCTCTATCTCATTGCCTTGTGCGTGAGCGATTCGAACATGTTTTTTATCACCCGCTTAACGGCAGACATAATGGTACTGGCCCTGTTTGCCTTCGTGTTGCTTTTCTCGCGTTTTGTCTTCCCTATCCATAAGCGCTTCCTGCCTCCTTTTCTTCCGCTTGCCCTCGTGGGCGTGTTCCTGGTCGCCTACAATGATATGTTTGGGTTTCATGGCACGGCTCTCTGCGAGATCGGCGTCATCTGCATCGCTCTTGAATATGCGTGGCTCGCGCTGATCTGGAGTGAGCTGCTTGGGCTGGTAGAGTCACCGTCCTATGCGTACTGCCTGGGGTTCTCCATTGTAATCGCCGCTGTTCTCATCGCGTTCAATGCCCTGGTTCCCTTTTTCATCATGGTGATATTCTCCTCTCTGTTGCCTATCTTCTCAACCATTGCCCTCGCGGTTAGCTTCCGGTTCTTGGAGCGCACAGACCAGGCCTTCACCACAAGGCTCCAGCGCTTCAAGAAACCGGCAACACAGTTCTCGTTGAGCGCACTCTTGAAGAACCGGGGGCTTTTTAGGCTGGTCATGGGAGCGGTGGCCTCATTCGCAGTGTATGGGTTTATTTATTCTTTTATAGGTATATATCTTATGTACCATCTGACCCTGGACTCTGCCTATGGCATCATCGGGTTTGCCGCAGCGGGGATACTGTTGCTGTTTGTATTGAATATCTCAAAGCGCAGGCTTTCACTCTCGCGCCTGTACTGGGTGCTCCAACCCGTTTTTATCACCGGCCTTTTGTTGGTTACTGCCAATTCCTCATGGGGAATAGCGCTCATCAGCCTTGGCTTCATGCTGCTCCTTGTACTGTGTACCCTCACCTTCTGTGAGATAGGCCGCCGTTTTGAGACGCCGGTCTTCTATCTTGCGGCCTTTATCTTTGGCACAGGGCTCGCGCTTTGCTGCATCGGCTTGGTCATGGGCTACCTTTGTACCCTCTTTTTGCCCGTCAATAACCACAGCCTCACCGTCATCACCTGGATGTTCATCATCGGGTTGACCATTTACACCGCAGCATCCAGCCGTAGTGGGGGATTCACCTTCGATATTGACCTTAATGCAGGCCGGGAAGGGAGGGAGGCAGTTGCAGAGGAGACGCTCGATCCCCACGATATAGAAATGAGTAAGACCGTGTATTATGAGGCGATAAGCCAGCGTTGCTCGGCGATTGGCGAGCGCTACCGTCTCACGCCGCGCGAGAGAGAGATACTGACCCTTCTTGCCCAGAACCAGGATACCTTTACTATTGCCGAGAACCTCACGCTTTCCAAGAGCACAATAAAGGTCCACATACATAATATCTTCGAGAAACTGAATGTTCACCGCCGCGCCGATCTCATGGACTTCATCCACGACAGGTAAGGACCGCCCTAGATCGCCCAAGGGGGCCTTACTGTGGGCGTTCAGGGCAGGGTTTTATCGGGAAGCGTTGATGCTGGCGTCGTGGCAGGTGCGAAGTTACCGAAGGTCAAAGGGCTTGAGGAGCTTGTCTTCCTGCACTTCCTGGCCGTTCATCATCATGGGGACCTTGGCAAAGACCCAGCCTTTTACGGCGGTGGGGTCGACACCAGCGGCTATGAGGGGGGTGGGGTTGAGGACGAAGACGATGTCCTTGTCATTGGTGGCGACGTCTTTGGCCCACTCGAACATATTGCCGTCGCCCAGGCTTACGCCAAAGTGGTCAAGGGCGGCGTGGTAGCCGATGGTGTTGGGAGACTGGGCCACAATCTGCTCGTAAGCTGCCAGCGCAGTTGGGTTGGACGGGGCTTGGGCGGCTGCGGTGTCAAGCTTGGTGCCTACCAGTAATTTGTTATTTTGAATAACTATATTTGTTGGCAGTTTGTTGATATCAAGGCCCGCATCGATGAAGGGTTGGGCATCGACTTCGATAAAGACGTCGTAGAGGGGGCTTGTGTGGTAGTCGTTGCTCCAGATAAAGCGCGCGGTGCGGTCGGGGGCGGTGAGGGACCAGGCGTTGTTGGCGGTGCTGGCCTGGATGTCAACTGAGGGGACGGCGAGTATCTGGTCGAAGGCGGTGACAGAGTCCCTGCCCACCACGTCGAGTTGGGCGCAAGCGGTGAGGGCGAAGGCGGTGAGGAGGGCGAAGCTGAGGGTGAGAAGGGCAAGGGCGGGCTTCTGGGGAGTTGGGATGGGTGTCATGGTGGGTGCCTGTTCTTATCCGAAGGGCTTGAAGCGTTTGAGGCGTAGGGCGTTGCTGAGGACGGAGACGGAGCTGAGGGACATGGCGGCGGCGGCGAAGATGGGGTTTAGGAGCGGGCCGCCCAGGAGGTAGAGGAGGCCGGCGGCGATGGGGATGCCGATGACGTTGTAGCCAAAGGCCCAAAAGAGGTTTTGCCTGATGTTGCGGATGGTGCGCTTGCTGAGCTGGAGGGCGGTTGGAACGTCTTTGAGGTCGGAGTGCATGAGGACGATGTCGGCCGACTCGATGGCGACGTCGGTGCCGGAGCCTATGGCGATGCCGATGTTGGCCTGTACGAGGGCAGGGGCGTCGTTGATGCCATCCCCCACCATCGCGACCGTGCGGCCTTCGCCTTGCAGCTTCTTGACCTCGTTGGACTTGTCTTGCGGCAGCACCTCGGAGAGCACCAGGTCGATGCCCACTTCTTGCGCGATGGCGGCGGCGGTCTTGCTGTTGTCGCCGGTGATCATCGCGACCTGGATGCCCATGTTGTGCAGCTGCGCGATGGCGGCGGCGCTGCTGGGCTTGACCACGTCGGCCACGGCGACGATGCCCGCCAGCTGCCCGTCAAAGGCGACGAACATGGGTGTCTTACCTTCGTTGGCGAGTGTGTTGGCGACCGCTTCGAGCTCGAGGAGTGGGATGGCGCGCTCGCGCATGAGCGTGCGGTTGCCGGCGAGCACCACGATGCCCTCCACGGTGGCCTCGATGCCGCGGCCGGTGAGGGACGTGAAGCCCTGGGCGGCTGCGAGCGGCAGCCCCTTGTGCAAGGCACCCTGGACGATGGCCTGGCCAAGGGGATGCTCGGAGGGGTGCTCGGCCGCCGCAGTCACACGCAGGAGGTAATCGGGGTCCAGGGTGGGTGTGCCGGAGTGGGGGGCGCACACCACGTCGGTCACGGTGGGGCGGCCCTCGGTGATGGTGCCGGTCTTGTCAAAGACGATGGTGTTGACCTTATGGGCGGTCTCAAGCGCTTCGCCGCCCTTGATGAGGATGCCGTACTCGGCGCCCTTGCCGGTACCCACCATGATGGCCGTGGGCGTGGCCAGACCCAGCGCGCAGGGGCAGGCGATGACGAGGATCGAGATGAAGATGGTGAGCGCGAACTCAAGGCCGTGGCCGGTCGCAAACCACGCGAGACCGGCGACGAGCGCGATACCAAAGACAATGGGGACGAAGTAGCCCGAGACGATGTCGGCCATTTGCGCGATAGGGGCCTTGGTACCCTGCGCGTCCTCGACCAGCTTGATGATTTGGGCGAGCGCAGTGTCGCTGCCTATGCGGCCCGCACGAAAGCGGATGCTGCCCGTGGTGTTGAGCGATGCGGCATAGACGGTGTCACCGGGTGCCTTGTCTACCGGCATACTCTCGCCGGTGAGCATCGACTCGTCGATGGACGTGGCACCGTTGAGCACGGTGCCGTCAACGGGGATGCGCCCGCCGGGGCGCACGGCGAGGATGTCGCCCACCTCGACCTCGTCGATGGGGATCTCGCGCTCCTCGCCGGTGCCGGTGCCAGTGCCGGTGCCGGTGCCATCGACCCCGCCCCCACCGTCGCCCACCACGAGCAGCGCCGTCTTGGGTGCCAGGCCCATGAGCTTCTTGATGGCCTCGCCGGTGCGTCCCTTTGACACGGCCTCAAGCGACTTGCCCAGCAAAATGAGTGTGATGATCACGCCCGCCGACTCGAAGTAGAGCGAGTCGACCGCGGCATAGGCACCGCCCGCTATCTGCCAGACATTAAAGAGGCTAAACAGCACCGCAGCCGAGGTACCCATCGCAATGAGCGAGTCCATGCTGGGGCTGCGATGTGCGAGCGCCTTGAAGCCCACCGTGTAAAACCGGTACCCCACGCCGATGACCGGCAACACCAGCACAAGCTCGACCAGCGCGTAGATGAGCGGGTAGCGCATGGGGTCGAGGGCAGCGGGAAACGGCAGGCTCACGAAGCTTATCATGGGTGCCATCGCGATGTAGAGCAACGGCAACGAGAACACCGCAGAGACGATGAACTTCGTCCACAGCGTGCGCACCTCCTTCTGCTTGCGGGCCCGGTCCTCCTCGGCCGCGTTGGTCTTGGAGGCCTCAAGCGCCTGGTAGCCGGCCTTCTGGATGGCCTCCTTGACGGCGGCCACGCGCACCTGATGGGGGTCATAGGTCACCGTGGCCTTCTCGGTGGCGAGGTTCACGCCGGCGCTCTGAACCCCCTCAAGCTTGCCTAGTGCGCGTTCCACACGTGCCGAGCAGGCCGCGCAGGTCATGCCGCCGATGGGAATCACGACAGTGGAGAACTCGGTCTTCTCCACAACCTCATAGCCTATGCGGGTCACGGCCTCCTTGATGTGCGGAAGCTCGACGGCCGCAGGGTCAAACTCCACGAACAGCTTCTCGCTCGCGAGGTTAACGTTGGCCTGCCCAATGCCGGGAAGCTTGCGCACGACCTTCTCGATGCGCGCCGCGCAAGCCGCGCAGGTCATGCCCCGTATGCTGAGTACCTGGCTCTCCATGCTGTAAACCGCCTTACCTCTCTACGCGCCCGCCGCGACAACCGTGATGGACGAGCGAATCATGCCCATCCAGCAACTATAGGGATATTGACCTGCCGCACCTGGCGTGAACCGGATGATGTTCTCACCCGTCTTGAACTGGTACTCGACATCATACTCCGGTATGAACAACCGGTTGTTGCAGCCGTTGATACTGCCCTCGGGTGCCTCGATGTGCCATTCGACCGGCATACCCGCCGCAACCGTTATGGCAGGGTACCTTCCGGATAAGAGCGTGGAGGTAACCACCTGCACACCGCCCACCACCTCGACCGGCGAGGTGTCGCCCTGCGCGCTGGCGCTCGCGGGTGCCTGCATGAGCGAGGGCAGCGCGAGCCCCGAGAGGTTCCAGCCGTAGCTGAACATCGAGAAGCCAAGGACGATGACAAGCGCCGCGCCCACCGTCATCATGCGCCGGGTGAACCGCTTGGTGAGCAGCGAGCCCAGCGCCCCAAACCCAAACATCAGCGGCACGGTACCCAGGCTGAACACCAGCATCGCCAGCGCGCCCTCGACGGGGCTGCCGGTGGAGAGCGCGTAGAGCTGCATGGCCTGGAGGGGGCCGCACGGCATAAAGCCGTTGAGCAGGCCAATGTAGAGGGGGCTGTTGCTGCGGGACTTCTGCGCGTCAAGGCGCTGCGCGAGGGCTTTGGGCAGACGGGGGGTGAGCACCCTGAGACCCTTGAACACGCCCAGCATATTGAGCCCCATGACAACCATGAACAGGCCCGCCGCCAGTTGGATGAGGCCCTTGAGCCCTCCGGAGAGCGTGAGGACCGAGCCGAGCGCCCCCACCGCCGCGCCAATGAGCGTGTAGGATGCAACACGCCCCAGGTTGTAGAGGAAGCTCGGACGCAGGGCGGTGAGGGACGGGTGGGTGGTGGTGGGGTTGGTGGCGGCGGTGTTGGTGGTAGTGACGGTGGCGGCGGAGTGGGCGGAGGGGCGGGTGGGGGCGGCGGGGTTGGTGGTGACCACAGCCCCCTGCGGGATGCACTGCGAGAGGTTGATGCCGCCACACATGGCCACGCAGTGAACCGACGTGATGAGCCCTATAACAAACAGCATCACATACCCCATGCCCTGCTCGGCCACCGGGAACATCGATGCCACCTGCGCAAGCCCAAAGTTCTGCAGCAGCATAAAGGCAGCAACGGCAATAATGAGGATGCCTCCGATGCGGCGCGCGTCCAGCCCCGCTGCGGCAGCGGTAGTGGCACCTTCGCCAGCCACTTCGTAACCCAGTACGCTCACAACAGCGCGCAACTCCCGCAGCGACACCACGCCCTCGTCAAAGGCCACTGCGGCCACACCCGTGCGGTAACTCACGTCGACGGAGGCAACGCCAACCGTGCCTCGCAGCGCCTTCGCAATCCTGTTCTCACAGTTCACGCAGGTCATGCCCTCTATATGCAACGTGACGTTACGCATGGCCCCTGCTTACTTCGCCTTCCAGTTCGTAAATATCACCTGTGCGCTCTCGAGCAGCTCGTAGGGTATCGTGATGCTCGCATCCGTCACCGTCTTGTACTCGGCAAAGATGGGCCACGGGTTACAGCCACCCTGCTCAACCTCGACGCGGTCCATCGCAAACCGGTTCCCACAATTCTGGCACACCAGCTCGTCGCCTTCCTGCGCGTAATACCCTCGGCCCGAATCGTAACACACCTGACAGGTGTTGAACGCCGTGCGCACCGTCCCGTCAGGTGCTTCGACCGCCAGGACCTCCATCTGCATACCGTTCACGACCACCGGATAAAACGTCGCCTTTGCGCTCACGCCCGACAACGGTATGACAAGGTCTTCTTTACCTGCGGATAAATCCGGTCCATCCTGAGCCCGCGACTCCCCCGTCCCTGCAGCGCCGCTGTTGTCACCGCCAGTGGCAGTGCCGCTGGCGGCATCGTTGCTGGCACCTGCGTCAGTGCCAGCGCCCGTACCCGTGCCACCCGCTCCACCCTGTTGCGTGCAGGCCGTAAGCACCATAAGCACCAGGATGAGGGTTGCCACAAACATCGTTAACCACCGGGAAGGCTGAGCACGGGGGACGCTTAAGGCAGTTGAACGCCCGGTCTTATCCGTGTTATTTGCTCTTTTATATAGCATATTATTTGACACGATACGTCCTTTCATCAAAACGGTATCATCCTATGATGCCTCAACATCTTGTAGAGAATATGTAGAAGCAAAACAGGGTATTTTACTTGCGTTTTTGGGTGGGAGGTGTGGTAGACTAACGTGGTCGGCCAGCTGAGACGCGTAGAATCCCGAAACGGGTTTCGCGCGTTTTTTTGTGCCATGACGCAGTTTTCAGGTAGCTTTTCTCCGATAAAGACTCCATATCTGTGTCCAAACAAAGAAGGAGTAGCCTTGTCTGCAACAACACACGACGCCTCAACACCGCGTAACCCTGTGCCGATCATCGCCGTGGCGGCGTTCGCCGCGTTTTTGGCAACCTTTAACGAGACCTTCCTCAACATCGGCTTCACGCCAATCATGGTTGACCTGCACGTCGATGTCACCACGGTTCAGTGGCTCGCGGGTGCCTATATGCTCGGGGCGGGGGTCATGGTGCCTGTCTCTGCTTTCCTCTATCGTAGCATACCAACACGGCCCTTGTTCTTGGCTATTGTCGCCCTGCTCATGATTGGCAGTGTTGTGGGCGGGCTTGCCCCAAACTTCCCTGTGCTGCTTATCGGCAGGATCATCCAATCCCTGGGTACCGGCCTGTTGATACCGGTTGGCATGAATATCACTCTCGATGTGGCGCCACGGCAAAAACTGGGCATCTGCATGGGCCTTATGGGGGCCATGACGACCCTCGGACCCTCCCTCAGTATCGTTATCGCCGGTGCGCTGCTGTCTGTCTTCAATGACAACTGGCACACCCTTTTGTGGACGTTTGCCGGCCTGTCAACGCTGTGCTTCATCTTTGGCGCCGTCATGCTCAGGGATGTGAGCAAGCTCACACACCCCAAACTCGATGCGGCATCAGTCGCCTTGATCGCCCTGGCGCTCGTTGGCATCCTCTATGGGGTCTCAACGCTGTTCGACGCCAGTGTCAACCTCCTTGTCTCGTTTGCTGCGATAGTCATCGGGGCCATCGCCTTGATCCTGTTTGTACGGCGCCAGAAGGGGCTGGAGCATCCACTCATCGATTTGCGGGCGCTTTTGGTGAGGCCGTTTGCACTCGGTGTCATCATGAACATGATAGCCCTCATCATCATGTTCGCGATGAACATCATCATCCCCGTCTTTTTGCAGGGCGCGCTTGGCGAGTCGGCGCTTAATGCCTCCTTTGTGCTGTTCCCCGCAATCATCCTGGCAGTAGTGGTCGCCCCTATTGCGGGGAGGATATACGACAAGCATGGTGTGAAGCTCCTCTTGCCCCTTGGCTTCGCCATGACGGCGATTGCCGTCGTCCTGCTCTCGTTTTGTATCAGGACCGAGTCCCTCATACTCATGGCGTTCCTCTACATCTTTGTCATCGCAGGCTCTGCCCTGATTATCGGGCCTGTGCAGAGCTTCGCGCTCTCACGCCTCACCCCCGAGCTTAACGCCCACGGCGTAACCATCATGAGCACGGGCTTTCAAATCGCGGGATGCATCGGTGCATCGGTATTCTCCGGCATCTATGCCGTCGCGACAGGCTTTGCGGCGGCCTCTGGTAGTGCGCAGGGTGTGGCAGCAGGGGCAAACGAGGGGTTCGTGGTCGTTGGGCTTATCTCAGGCGTCATCAGTGTTGTGGGCCTCGTCCTGGCGTTTCGCATCAGCGCCTATAAGCGCCGCGAGCAGGCATCTGTTGCTGCACCGTCTGTGCTCTCGCAGATCGCAAAACGCGAGGTATACACCCTTAACCCCAACGACAAGGTCCTTGATGCCCTGCGGAGCTTTGTTGACAAGGGCGTCTCGGGGATGCCGGTGGTGAGTGATACCGGCGCGATCGTGGGCTTTGTCTCCGACGGCGACATCATGCGCTATCTGGCCGACCAGCACCCTGCCTTCAAGACCGCCTATTCCTTCATCGTCGAAGGCGGCAACGAGGGATTCGACGAGAAGCTCACGTCACTGGTACAGCTGCCGGTTTCTGAGATTGCCACCAAACACGTCATCAGCGTCGACTTGGGCATGGACCTCGGTGAGATATGCAGTGTCCTCGTCGAGCATCACCTCAAGAAGGCC
This sequence comes from Coriobacteriales bacterium, assembly GCA_031290695.1. The sequence goes on from JAITNB010000118.1 coordinate 18,729, forward strand.
CCCGTGCTTGAGAACGGCAAGATGGTGGGCATCATCAACCGCTCCAACATCGTGCGCTACTCGGTGACCGACTACCT
>JAITNB010000134.1 GCA_031290695.1 Coriobacteriales bacterium
TATGCCCCCGTAGCTCAGGGGATAGAGCACAGGTTTCCTAAACCTGGTGTCGGCCGTTCGAATCGGCCCGGGGGCACCACAACACAAACAGACCATCTGTCGACAGGCTTCTGCGTAGCGGCAGGTGGTCTTGTCTCGCCTGGCGGTCCGACCCCAAAAGCCCTATTTTGCCAACTGTGCAATAGTCACGTTGTCTACGTATTCGTCGATCACGGTGCGCAGCCCACTCCAGAAGTTGGAGGTGCCGCAGAGTGATTGGCGGGGGCAGACCTCGCCTTCGGCCTCGGTGTCGAGGCAGGTAAGGGGGAGGAAGCCACCCTCGGCGGCGCGCATGATGTCGCCGGCAGTTATATCGCTTGCTGCATGCGCCAGCAGGTAGCCACCCTGATGGCCGCGCACACTCTTGAGGAAGCCGCCCCTTGTGAGCGCCGTGGCAAGCTGCTCCAGATACTTCGCAGAGATACCCTGCCGCACCGACACCTCGCGCAGCGACACCGGGCCACTGCCCTGGTGTTGCGCGATGTCGGTGACAAGGTGCAGGGAGTAACGGGCCCGCGAAGAAGTCTTCATCAGTATTCTTCTTCGCCCTCATCGTCCTCGTGGATGTCGCTCTTGGGCTTCTTAAGTCCTTCGATGGCGATGCCGTTCTTCTCCGCATAGTCCCAAAGGGCGGCGTGAATTGCCTCCTCGGCCAGCAGCGAGCAATGCACCTTGATGGGGGGCAGGCCGTCGAGGGCCTCGCACACTGCCTGGTTGGTGACCTTAAGGGCCTCCGGTATGGTCTTGCCCTTGACAAGCTCGGTAGCCATACTGCTGGTGGCCACCGCTGCCGCACATCCAAAGGTCTTGAACTTCACATCGCGGATAATACCGGTGTCGTCGATGTCAAAATACACCCGCATGATGTCGCCGCACTGGGCATTGCCCACCGTGCCCACGCCACTGGGGTTCTCGATCTCACCCATGTTACGCGGGTGTGTGAAGTGCTCCATTACTTTCTCACTGTATGCCATGGTAGTCTCCTGTAGGTACGATGTTGTTATTTGGTGGCCTTTATCGCTTTCTTTCCGTGCACGAAGTCCTCAAAGAGAGGGCTCATGGCGCGCAGGTTCTCAACAACTTCCTTGATGTTGTCAACCGTGTAGTCTATGTCCTCAAGCGTTGTCTCGTCGCCGAGGGTGAGCCGCAGTGAGCCGTGGGCTATCTCGTGTGGCAGGCCAATCGCCAAAAGCACATGGCTGGGGTCAAGCGACCCCGAGGCGCACGCCGAGCCGCTTGAGCCCAATATGCCGCGTTGTTCGAGCGAGAGCAGCAGCGACTCGCCCTCGACAAACTCAAAGCTAAAGTTCGCGTTGCCCGGCAGCCGCTTTATGCGGTCGCCGTTGAGGCGTACGTGGGCTACCTCGGCAAGTACGCGCTCGATGAGGTGGTCGCGCAGCGTCTGCTCGTGCCCGTTGCGCTCGTCAAAGCGCGCCATGCACAGCTCAAGCGCCTTCGCCATGCCTATGATCCCCGGCACGTTCTCGGTTCCCGCCCGGCGCTTGCGCTCCTGCGCGCCGCCGTCGGCCCACGACTTTGTCTTGATGCCCTTGCGGATGTACAAAAAGCCCACGCCTTTGGGCCCGTGGAACTTATGCGCGCTTGCACTGAGCAGGTCGACGCCCAGGTCCTCGACGTCGATTGGCACATGCGTGAGCGCCTGCACCGCGTCGGTATGAAACACCACGCCGTGTTGGTGTGCCACAGCCGCGAGCTCCTTGATGGGCTCGATGGTGCCTATCTCGTTGTTAGCAAAGATGATGCTCACCAGCGTCGTGTTATCGCGTATCGCCGCGTCAAGGTCCTCCGGGCGGATAAGCCCGTTGGTATCCACGGGCAAATACGTCACGTCATAGCCGTGGCGTTCGAGCCAGGCGGCCGAATGTGAGATGGCGTGGTGCTCGATGGCCGAGGTGATGATGTGTGTGCCTTTGGCGGCATAGGCGTCGGCGGTCTCCTTAAGCGCCCAGTTGTCGCTCTCGGTCCCGCCTGAGGTGAAGTAGATGTCTTGCCCGCGCGCGTTGATGGTCGCGGCGATGCGTTCACGGGCCTGTGTGACGGCAGCCTTGGCCACCTGCCCCAGCTCATAGAGCGACGACGGGTTGCCATACTGTTGCGTAAAGTAGGGGAGCATCGCCTCGACCACCTCGGGGTAGGTACGTGTGGTCCCTGCGTTGTCCAGATAAATCAATCTTGCCATAGCAAATCCTTTCGTTACAGTGTTCCTGCGGTGCGGGCGGCCTCAACCTCGTCCAAGGCTTCCTGGGGGGTCGCAGCGCAAGTGCCGTCGCCCCAGTGGATGACCTCGACAGGGTCGCCTACATGCACCTCGCCTTCCTTGCGCACCACGCCAAAGATGCCCTCGCGGGGGAAGATGCAGTCGCCGGCCAGGTGGTAGATAGCGCATCGGGTATGGCAGACCTTGCCAATCTGGCTTATCTCGACCTCAGTGCCGCCAACGCCCAGCACGGTTCCTATGGGGATAACGTGCAGGTTGATACCCTCGGTGGTGAAGTTCTCGGCGAAGTCGCCCTCCTTCACGTCGAGGCCCATCTCCCGGGCCTTGGCAATGGACTCCTCTGCCAGGAAGGACACCTGACGGTGCCAGTCACCGGCATGGGCGTCTCCTACAACGCCGTTGTTAATGGTGATAGACGCGCGCTTCTCTGGCAGGGGGGTCTTACGGGTCCCTTTGCGCGCCGAGATGTTGATGGAGGTGACCACGCCTTGGGGCTTTGCACCCTCGTCAACGGCACCGCCACATGAACAGCCGCTTGAAGTCATCCTATATCACACCTTTCCAGTAGGGATTACAGAAAGGTCAGTATAGAACATCCAAACAGCAATTCCTAGAGGAATACTATGAATTATTGGTAACAGAACGGCAGCAAGGGGAAGTGCGCGTTCTTACGGTGCGGGGGGCGGGCCAAAGGTGACGGTTATGATCGAGCCTTTCTCGATCCAGGTAGCTTCGGCAGGGGTCTGGGTCACAACGACGTCGGTGGCGGGTGGCGTTGTGAGGTAGTCGATGGTGACGCCTGCCCGTGCGGCCGCGCTCTGCGCTTGGGCGAGGGTGAGGCCGGTGAGGGTGGGCGCCTGTGTCATATCGGGGTCTACGCCCTGGGAGAGGGTAAGGGTCACCGTTGTGCCTTTGGGCTGTGAGCCGCCGGTGCGGTCCTGGCTTACAACACTGCCTGCGGGAATCGTGTAATCGTATACCTTGGTGGGGTCGATGGCGACATTGAACCCTGCCGCCTCAAGCTCGTTGCGTGCGTCGTTTTCTGTCTTTCCCGTCACGTCGGGTATCGACTTGCCTTCGGCACCTTTGGATATGTTGACGACGACGGTGGTGCCCTCATCGACCATCGAGCTGGCCTCGACACTCTGGCCGCAGACCATATCCTTGGGAATATTGTCATCGTACAGATACTCGCCTAAGCGGTATTCCAGCTTGAGGTCGTGAAGCCTCTGCTCGGCGTCCTGGGGCGAGAGGTTGCGCAGGTCAGGCACTTTCACCTGTCCTGGTGCCGCCTTGCCCGACGAGATCACGAGGGTCACCTTCGTGTCGGGGGGTACCTTCTTGTCGGGCAGGGGGTCCTGGCTTATCACGCGGCCTGCCTCGACGGTGTCGCTTGCCTCGGTGCGCACGGAGGCAACCTGGAGGTTGGCATCGGCGATGGCCTGGCGTGCGTCCTGCTCGGTGTAGCCAATCACACGGGGCACGGTCACATCGGTGGCCGCGGGGCTGTCGCTGCTGCCCAAGACGTTCCAAAGCACCAGCACGAGGATGGCGAGGACAATGGCACCGGCCACAATGCCGATGACAATAGGGGCCTTGCTGCGCTCGTCCTCGGCACGCTTGTTGCGGTTGATGGAGGTCACCCCCACCGGCGCGCGGCCGCTGTCGAGCGAGGGCATCACGGCGGTGCCGGCGGGCGCACGGTGTGCCCCTGCTGCGACTGCACCGCCCGCCAAGGCAGCTCCCGCTGCACCGGCGGCGCGGCCGTTTATCACGCGGGTCTGGGCGGCGGGTGCGGCAACACCCTGGTCAACCGGGTGCCCTTGAAGGTAGTTGTTAAGGGCGGTACGCATCTGGTCGGCCGTCCCGTACCTCTCCGCAGGGTTCTTTTGCAGGGCGCGTAGGATGACGGCCTCGAAGGCGGGGTCGATGGAGGGGTTTATCTGGCGGGGCGGCACCGGCTGTTCGTTGACCTGCTTGAGTGCGACCGAGACGGGGTCGGGGGCCTCGAAGGGTACCTTGCCAGTGGCGGCCTCGTATAGCACGACGCCCAGCGAGTAGATGTCGGTGGCGGGCGTGAGGGGGCGGCCCTGCGCCTGCTCGGGCGAGACGTAGTAGGCGGTGCCTAGCACGCTGCCGGTCTGCGTCATATTGCTGTTGCCGGCGCGTGCGATGCCAAAGTCCATGACCTTGGCGTTGCCGTCGGGCTGCACCATGATGTTGTGGGGCTTGATGTCGCGGTGGATGATGTCGTAGCCGTGCGCGACGCTCAGGGCGGCGCAGACCTGCGAGCCTATCTCGGCGACCTTGCGCTGGCTGATGGCGCCGCGCTGTTCGATGGCCGTCTTGAGGTCGGTGCCGCGCACGTGCTCCATGACAATGAAGTAGGTGTTGTCCTCGCTGTTGTGGCCCCAGTCGTAGATGTTGACGATATAGGGGCTCTGCAGGTTGGCGGCAGCCTGTGCCTCCTGCTTGAAGCGTGCTGCGAAGTTGGGGTCTGCGGCGTACTGAGGCAGCATCACCTTGACGGCAACGGTGCGCCCCAAGACCTCGTCCTGCGCCTTGAACACCTCGGCCATGCCGCCGATGCCTATCTTCTCGACCAGTCGATACCTGTTACCAAATACTCTGTTAAGCACGTTGCTCTCCTCAGTCTCGCCAAACTATACCACAAGTACCTGCCGTAAACACCCTCATCCCAGCGCCCCGATGGCAGCCTCGAACACTTGACGGGCCTTGGGGGTGGCCGCACCGCCGCTGGCCTGCTCGACCACGACGGCTACCACGACGCTGCGCCCACCTACCTCGACATACCCCACAAACCATGAGTTGTCCTTTGCCACGTTGGTCTCCGCACTGCCAGTCTTGCCGCGCACCGTGTAGCCGCTCACCTGCGCGGCGACACCGGTGCCTTGGGTCACGACGCCCTCCATCGCGGAGCCCACCTGCGCGGCCACCGCGGGTGTGACGGCCTCGCTGAACACAACGGGGGACGTGGTCGAGAGCACGCTGCCGTTTGCGCCCCGTATCGCGTCTACAACGTAGGGGTCCATGATGGTGCCGTTATTGGCAAAGGCGGAGCCCACCATTGCCATCTGCAGCACCGTTGCCTGTGGCCCGGCAGGGCTTGAATGTTCTCCCACTGGCTGGCCAACGCCGGCCCATGCGGTCTCCCACTCGGTCATCTGCTCGGGGTTGGGCATGAGCGACGGGGTGGTGTTAAAGTCACGTCCCACCGTGCGGTTAAAGCCAAAGCGCTCGGCCGTTGCGACGAGGTTGGCGGCACCCATGCGGTTGGCCACCTGCGCAAACACCGTGTTTGACGAGAGCTCGAATGCGCGTTTGAGGCTCACCGTCCCATAGCTGGCGTTGTCAAAGCTCGTGACGGTCGCACCGCCTATCTCGATGCTCCCCGGCGAGTCAAACGCGCTCTCAAGCGTCATGCCGCTGCCGCTCAGGGCGCCGGCGAGCGTGACCATCTTAAAGGTGGAGCCCGGCGCGTAAAGCCCGTTGGCTGCACGGTTAAAGAGCACGCTCTCCTCTGCGCTCGTGCCGGTGCCGTCCTCGACGGTGTTGCCCAGGAGTGCCTCGGCGTCGTTGACGTTGTAGGTGGGGGCGCTTGCCTGTGCGAGCACTGCGCCCGTCTGCGCGTCGAGCACAACGACCCCGCCTGTCTCCGCCACAAGCACCTGCTCCGCGGCGGCTTGGATGCGCGAGTCGATGGTGAGCTGCACGTCGTTACCGGGTACCGGTATGCCCGCCAGCGAGTTCACGACGTCGTTCCAGTTTGAGAAGCCCCTCACTCCGCGCAGGGCCTCCTGCTGGCTCGCCTCGACGCCCACGGTCCCAAAACGCTGTGAGGTGTAGCCCACCACGTGCGCCGCAAGGCTGCCTTGCGGATACTCCCGCCGGTAACTGCCGTCCTCCTGCTTCACACTCTGTGCCAGCGTCACGCCGTCGCTGGTGACGATGGCACCGCGCTGCGCCCCCTGCTCCCGCATGAGGGTATGGTTGTTTGACGGCAGGTTGCGCAGGTCGTCTGCCTCAAACACCATCACATAAGTAAGGTTTGCGATGAGCAGCGCAAAGAGTACGGAGAAGAGCGTGACGAGCAGGGTAAGCCGCCGCCCCAGTGCCACACGTCCCAGCACGCCGCCCTCGAAGGCCGAGACCCCCTGCATCTCCTCACCGATGCCCGTGCCGCTGTCACCGGCGCGCATGAGCAGTCCCACGATGATGAAGCTTGCGAGCAGCGACGAGCCGCCCTGGCTTATAAAGGGCAGCGTCACACCGGTGAGGGGGATGAGGCAGGTGTCGCCGCCCACGATGACGAAGGCCTGCAAGACGATGGCGGCGGTAAGGCCCACTGCGATAAAGGCGTCAACGTCGGAGCGCGCACGTGCGGCGGTTGCCATCCCGCGCACCGCAAAGAGCACATACAACAACAGGATGCCGCACACGCCCAAAAGCCCCATCTCCTCGGCCATCGCCACGAAGATGAAGTCGCTCTCGACAACGGGGATGAGGTTGGGCATGCCCCGGCCTATGCCTGAGCCAAAGAGGTCGCCGTCGGCCAGCGAGTACAGGGCCTGTACCAGTTGGTAGCCACTGCCCTGCGCGTAGGCAAAAGGGTCGAGCCAGATGGCGACGCGCGTTTGCACGTGGTCAAACAGCAGCCACGCCGCAACACCGCCCACCACCGCCAGGAGCGCACCGGCGACCACATAGGTCTTGCGCCCGGTGGCCGCGTAGATCATCACGAGGAACAGCCCAAAGAACAGCAGCGCACTGCCCAGGTCGCGCTCGAACACCACGATGACCAGGCTGATGACCCACATGATGAGCAGCGGGGCGAGCGTCTTGAAGTTGGGGACCTTGATGCCCAGCACGCGACGCTTGGACACACTGAGCATCTCGCGGTTATCGGCAAGATAGCTGGCGAGGAATATCACGACGAGGACCTTCGCCAGCTCCCCCGGCTGAAACGAGAAGCCGCCCAACTCAAGCCATATCTTCGAGCCGCCTATCTCGGTGCCTACGAGCGCTGGCAGCAGCAGCAGCACGATACCAACTATCATAATAGTGTATTTGTAAGTACCCAGCTTTCGCAGCGACGGCACCACAATGAGCGTCACGACCATCGCCGCGACACCTAAAAAGAGCCAGGCCACCTGACGCCCCGCAAGCGCGGGCGCAAGCCGCATAACAAAGGCGATACCAATACCACTGAGCACAAAGGACAGGGGGAGAAGTGCGGGGTCGGCCTGCGGTGCGAAGCGTCGCGCCGCGAGGTGCGCGGCAAGGAAGGCCGCGAACAGGCCGAGCGGCACGGCGAGGGTCCCGGAGTCCACGGAGGTGCCGGTGTTCAAAATATCCAAAACAAATAGCAGTATTATGACGGGTGA